>JBEAQW010000316.1:0-15341 GCA_041163725.1 Planctomycetota bacterium | reverse complement strand
GAGGAGGCGCGGGCGGCTGCTGCTGGCCGCCATGCTGTGCATGACCTTCAGGGCGCGAATCGTCCTCGTCGTCGCCGTCCTCGTCCTCATCGCCGGCTTCGGACTCGGAAGCGCGGGGTGGGCGCTGCTGCTGCTGCTGCGCGTTCGGATTGTTCGGATCCCCTCCACCTCCACCACGACGGCGACGGCGTCGTCGTCGTCGTCGGCGGCGACCTTCGCCCGGCGTTCCCTCGCCGTTGAATCCGGCCACCTGCGGTGTTCCGTCGGTCGTGGCGGCACCTGTTTCATGTGCCGTTCCATTCACGCTGCCGTTCAGGGCACCCTCGGCCGGCGCGCTCGCTTCGCGCATGGTCGGCTCCGGCGCCGCGTGCTTCACCTCGATCACGGTCTGCGGGGCGCGGCCGAGATCGGAAGTTTCGGCGCGGGTTGGCGCAGCGAGCGGCTCCGCGACGCTCGCGTGCGCGATCACCGGCTGTTCCGCGCGCTGGATGGACATGGCGGAGTGTTCCGCGGTGGTCGCACTGCTTGCGCCGGCGGACTCGATCGAGGCTCCGAGGGCCGCCTTCGTCGACTTTCCCTTCGTGGGCTTTCCCGTCGTGGCCTTCCCCGAAGCGGACTTCCCAGGTGCGACCGGCTTCTTCGCAGTCGACTGCGCGGCTGCAGGCTTTCCGTCCGTCGCCCGCTTCGTGACGACCTTCTTCGTCACCGCCTTCTTGGTCGTCGACGACTTCACCGTGGCCTTCACGGTGGCCTTCACCGTGGCCTTCGTCGTGGCTTTCGCAGACGGCTTCGAGGCGGACGCCTTCGAACTCGCCGGCTTCGCCGAAGCCTTCGGAGCCACGCTCGACGAAGAGGCCTTCTTGGTGCCGACCTTCTTGGAAGCGGGCTTGGCTGGAGGCGCCGTCTTGGCGGCGGCCTTCTTCGTCGGAGTCTTCTTTGCTGCCATCGTGCAAACCAACGGTGCGCTGCTCGGTTCACGCCGGTGGGCGCACGAACCAACCCCATTTCGCGCTCTGGCGCGGTGGGCCGCAGACTGTGCTGTGCGGGGCTTGATCGCGGATGGGCTGAACGGAGAGGGCGCCGGAACTCGGCGACCTGGCCTCCCGCAGCGTGCCATCGGCGTCGGGGTGTGGACCCTCGACCCGCGTAGTCAAGCAGAGCCGCCGAGGGGTGTCAAGTCAACGCGAATCGCGCCGCGCGGTTTGCGCGAGTTCGGTCGCGACGCGGGCGCCGACCCGGGCGTTCTCGATCAGCACCGCGATGTTCGTCGCAAGCGAGCGCCCGCCGGACGCGCGCGCGACGGCTGCGAGGAGGATCGGGGTGACCTCGGGGCCGCGTGCGCCCGCGCGGGCGCATTCGGCGAGTCCCTCGGAGATCGCGCGCTCCATGATCTCGGGTGCGAGCGCGAAATCCGCGGGGGGCGGCACGCAGAGGAGCATTCCCCGCGATGGCTGCATCGCGCGGTGCGCTGCGAAGAGCCGTGCCGATTCGACCTCGTCGCGCGCCTCGGCCGTGACGCGGAGCCCCTCGTCGCCGTCGGCGAGGAAGCGCGGGAAGTACGGGGTCCGAAGTCCGACCAGCGGGACCCCGAGCGTGTCGAGGAGTTCCACCGTGGCGGGGAGATCCAGAATCGACTTCGCGCCCGCCGTCACGACGAGCGTTCCCGTGTCGCGGATCGCCAGGAGGTCGGCCGAGATGTCGGGGCGCTCGGCGTATCCGCGATGAACGCCGCCGATGCCACCGGTCGCGAAGACGGGCAATCCCGAGATGCCGCAGGCGAGCAGCGTTCCAGCGACGGTCGTCCCGCCAGACCCTCCGCGTGCGGCGACGAGGGCGGCGTCGCGCGCGGCGATCTTCGATGGACGCTCGACCGACGCGAGTTCGCGGAGCTCGTCGTCGTCGAGTCCGACCACGAGTTCGCCACGCAGAAGCCCGACGGTCGCCGGAACCGCACCTTCGGTGCGCGCAGCCGCCGACAGTGCGAGTCCGAGCGCGAGGTGCGCGGGAACATCGGGTGCGAAGCAACGCTTCACCGCATCGGGCGCGAGCGTGCTCGCGAGATACGGAACCTCCGTGTCGAGCGGGCGGCGCGGCAGCCCGTGGGTCACGGCCGCCGTCTCGAGCGCGACGACGGGACGGCCATCGGCAAGCGCCGCGCGTACCTCGTCGGAGATGCGGATCGGGGCGTTCACCGGCGACCTGTTCGCACGCGACCACCGAGCCGACGCCCGGGCAGGGCCGCGGGCACGATGCCATCGGGGAACATCGAGGTGTCGACCGCGGTCGGCGGCGGAACCTCCGGGCCGGCGTTGCGGTTGCGCGCGGCCTGCGCGATCTCGCGCCGCTTCGCGTCATGCTCGCGCTGCGCGGCGACATCCATGGGCACGGGGCCTGGCTTGAAGTCGTCGTACTCGGTCTTCGGGATCTCGATGTTCGCGAGCATCTCGATGTTCGTGAGTTCCTCGCCCTGGTCGGGCGCGACGAAGGTCCACGCCACGCCGGTGCGGCCTGCGCGCGCGGTGCGTCCGATGCGGTGGATGTAGACCTCGGGATCCTCGGGCACGTCGTAGTTGACGACATGCGTGATGTCGTCGACATCGAGCCCGCGCGCGGCGAGATCGCTGGCGACGAGCACCGAGAGCTTGCCCTCGCGGAGCTTCGCCATCACGGCGTCGCGCTTCTTCTGGAAGAGGTCGCCGTGCATCGGCACCGCGTCGATCTTGTGCTTCTCGAGGTACGCGGCGACATCCTCGACCGCACGCTTCGTGCGGCAGAAGACGACGGTCAGGCTCGGATTCTCCTTGCGGAACAGGTGGAGAAGCAGGCGCTTCTTGTCCCAGCGCTCGACCGGGAAGTAGCTCTGCTGGACCTGCGAGACCGTCAGGCTCTTCTCGAAGGTGACGATCTTCTCCGGCTCCTTCATGTAGCTGCGGGCGAGCTTCTCGATGTCGGGCGAGATCGTGGCCGACACGAAGATCGTCTGCGGCGTCTTCTTGAGCCGGCCGAGGATCTTGCGGATGTCGTCGCGGAAGCCGATGTCGAGCATGCGATCGACTTCGTCGAGGATGGCGAAGCGGAACTCCGCGAACGGAATCAGGTTCCGTTCGGCGAGATCCATCAGGCGACCGGGCGTGCCGACGATGATCGGCGGCTTCTTCGCAAGCTTCTCCGCCTGCACATTGATCGACTGGCCGCCGTAGACGGCGACGGTCGAGACCTTGGCGAAGCTGCCGAGTTCCTGGAGTTCCTTCGCGACCTGGATCGCGAGTTCGCGCGTCGGAACGAGCACCAGCGCGGAGAACGCGTGGCTCGTGTCGAGCATCTGGAGTAGCGGAAGGCCGAAGGCGGCGGTCTTGCCGGTTCCGGTCTTGGCCTGCCCGAGGATGTCCTTGCCCTTGAGGGCGGCGGGGATCAGCGCCGCCTGGATACGGGTGGGGTGCTTGAAGCCCCGCTTGGTGAGGCCCTCCAGAACCTCGGGGCGGAGCCCGAGATCGGCGAAGGTCTTGTCGAGGTCGAAGGTGTCTTTGGCGGAATTCTGCATTGACAAATCTGGGTACTTTCCGCGGTCTCTGTCGCGGCCTTTGGCTTTCCTTGGAGCCGCTGATGGTAGAGCCTTTCGGAAGTCGATACAAATGCAGGTGCGAAAGGCCCCGGGAAGGATTCCCGCGCGCCTCTCCCGCCGTCCGGACGCCCGCCCCAGGCACGATGCCATGCACGAAACGAGCGCCATCGACATCGACCTCTCCGCGATCGACCACAACATGAAGGTCGTGCGGCGCGCCGTCGGCGAGGGCTGCGCCCTCTGTCCGATCGTGAAGGCCGACGCGTACGGTCTGGGGGTGTCGCGCGTCGCGAAGCGGCTTGTGAGCGCCGGGGCCGAGATGCTCGCGGTGTTCTCGCTCAGGCAGGCGATCGAGACGGCGGCCGCGGTGAACGGCTCGACGCCGATCCTCGTGCTCATGCCGGTCACCAGGATCGAGCGCGAGGACGAACTCGCCCGCCTGATGCTCGCCGGTCAGCTGCACCTCGTGGTGCACGACGAGGCGAACCTGCAGGCGCTCGAGGCCTGCGCGCAGTCGCTCGGCGTGGCGCTGCCGGTGCATGTCGAGGTCGATGTGGGCATGAGCCGTGGCGGCGCGCTCCCGGACGAAGCCATCAGGATCATCCGCACGATCGCGCGCAGCACGAGACTGCAGCTGCGCGGCGTATTCGCCCACTTCTCGCACGCGCGGACCGATGCGGGACTCACCGCGCGCCAGCTTGCCGCATACGACCATGTCATCGCGGCGACGCGCGATGTCCTGCCGCCCGATGTCTACCAGCATGTCGCGAGCACCTACGCGCTGGCGCGCGAGTCGAACTATCACCGCACGATGGTGCGGTTCGGGCTGGCGTGGCTCGGCTACGGGATCGACGAACTCGAGGCACGCGAGCCGCTGATTCACCGCGAGGATCTCAAGCCGGTCATCCGCTGGTCGACGAGCGTGGTGCAGGCGAAGTCGATCCCGGCCGGTACCGCGGTCGGGTACGGCGGACGCTGGGTCGCAACCCGTCCGTCGACGATCGCGCTGATTCCCGTCGGCTACTCCGACGGCTATCCGACTCCTCGGAATCCCGCGGCGAGCGCGGCCTCGTGCGTGCGCCTCTTCTCGCCCGACGGCCGCGCGGTGCACGCTCCCGTGGTCGGATCGGTCAACATGGACCAGCTGACGATCGATGTCACGGGGCTCCATGTCGGCGACATCCACGACTGGATCGGGTGCCGCGTGGAGCTGATTTCACGGGATATCGAGGCCCCGACGCACCTTCCGCGCCTGGCGGCCGAGGCGGGCATGATTCCCCATGAACTGCTGACGCGGCTCAATCCGCGGATCGCGCGCACGACCTCGATCACGACGAGCGTCCTCGACGCGGACATCGTCGCCACGACGCGCGGCGACTCGGAGGGTCGGCGCGTCAACGCGGCGGTCGGCTGAGCCGAGAACCTTCCCGTCGCGTCCGGTTCGGACTCCGTCGGCGGAACCCATTGCAGTCGAGACGCGAAGGGGAGGGGTGTTGCATCGGGTGACTTCGGCCGTACTTCCCAGGGTCGGGGTCCATGTGGCCCGAAGCGATGCGTACAAGTCGGTGCGAACCCTTAGACTGCCGTTCGACTGAACGGGTCCTCCGGTCCTCGCCTGACGGAGCCTTCAACCGCGAACCGCCGTATGCCACGACGAGCGAGTTACAGCCTCTCCACGATCCAGGCGCTGCCGACGCAGACGAGCTATGCGTCCGATACGGCCACGCGTCGGCAGATCCGGTCGGCCGAGGCGCTCATCGATTCCATCGATCCCGCTGCGGACTACGCGCTGAGCGAGACGCTCCGGGGCATCTTCGGCACGGAGGTCCGTGCCGCCGCCGGCGAAGTCGTGAGTGGCAAGGCGCTGCGCGCCGATCTCGCAACGCTCGTCCTCGACCTCTCGGCTCGCATCACGATGGAGCCCGACGAGCGGCCGGGTGGAGCGATGACGCCCGAGGAGCTCGCGCGCGAGATCGGAGTCGCATCGAAGACGCTCCAGCGCTGGCGGCGCGCCGGGCTCTGCGCCCACTGGGTGCACGACCGCGGCAAGCAGCGCGTGGAGATCTACCGCGAATCGCTCGAGCGGTTCGCCGCACGCCACCCCGGCGAGTTCGCGCGCGCGCGGAGTTTCCGGCGCTTCGACGCGGACGAGCGTGCGACGATCATCGAGGACGCGGGCCGCATGCTCGCCGAGGGCACTTCGCTGAATCTCGCGGCGAAGGAACTGTCGGCGCGATTCGGCCGATCGCACGAGGGCGTGCGGCTGCTGCTGCTCCGGCACTTCGGAGTGCAGCCTGCCGCGAGGCGCAGCGGAGGCGAGGCGGCCGCAAGGTTCGCCGAACGTGCGTGGCGGCTGGGGATCGATCCTGCGCGGATCGCCGCGCGGCTCGGACGAAGCGAGTCGCTCGTCCGTGCGCTGGTCGACCGGCGGCGCGGGGAACTTCTGCGTGGCGTGCAGCCCTCGTGGGTCGAACTTCCCACCTTCGATCTTCCCGGCGCCGACGAGACGATCTGCTCCGCTCCATCGGTCCGCAGGCTCGCTCCGCTCGGACTCGTCGATGGTGACGCGGTCTCGCTGATCGCGTCCGCGCGCGAGATTCGGCGGCTGTTCTCGCGTGACGGCCGGGCGGCGAATGAACGGGACGAAACGCGCGCCGCCGCGATGCACTTCCTCCTGCGGCGCTCCTCTCGGGCGATCGATGCGCTGCCGCGCTGGCCCGACCGCTCGGCGCTCGATCGCATCGAGACCGATCTGCGCATCGCTCTTCGCCTGCGCGGGCTGCTCGTCGAGCGTGGCCTCGTGCTCGCGCTCGGCCGCGCGGACCAGGCCTTCGAAGGTGGCCCGGAGCGCCTGCCGGCGGAGGAGTTGAAGGTCCTCGTGCGTGAGCTCACGCGTGCCGTGCAGTCGGTTGTGGTCGGCTTCGATCCGGCGAGGCAGCGGTTCGATCGCGCCGTTTCGCTTGCGGCCGACTACGCGATCGCGAAGCTCGTCCCCTCGCAGCGCGCGCATCGCGCCGCGGCGCGTCACGCCAACGGAGTGTCCGTACGCGCACTCGCGGAAGTCGCGCAGTGGCAGGGGATCGTCGATCCGATGCTCCATCACGCCGACTGGATCTCCGCGGGGGCGATCAATGCATCCCTCGCGGCCGCTGCGAAACTGGTGGCACGCCGCCACGGCTTCGCCGGGCTTTCGCCGCGAACGGTCGAGGAGCTTGCTGCCGAGGATCGCACCACGATCGCGCTCATGACGAGGCGGCTTCGCGATGCGGAGAACACGGTCCGCGCCCGCGGTTGACCGCGGCGGTGGAGCATCGGCGAACCGGATGAAGCCAATCCGATGGAAACGAGGTGGAGCACGCGGTGCGCCTCGCCCTTCGGTGTCGCGATGCCGGCTGCTCGAATCGACCTCCGATGCGATGCCAGCGCATCCAGCCAGCCACCCCAAAACGACAACCGCCCGCTCACGCGGGCGGCTGTCAACATCGTGGTTCTCTCCAGAGGGAGCCGCCGCAGCGGCGACCGCCCCTCTTCGCCGCCGCAGCGGCGACCGCTCCATCTCGCGTCAGCGCTTGCTGAACTGGAAGCGGCGACGGGCGCCAGCCTGGCCGTACTTCTTGCGCTCGACCTTGCGGGCGTCACGCGTGAGGAAGCCGTGCTCGCGGAGGATCGGCTCGAGCGTCGAGTCGAAGTTGAGCACCGCGCGGCCGAGGCCGAGCACGGTCGCGCCGCACTGGCCGGTGGTACCACCGCCGCAGGCGTTGACCTTCACATCGACCTTGCCCTTGATGCCGGTCTTCTCGAGCACCGCGAGGATGAACTGCCTGTCGCGCTCCTCGACGAAGAAGTCGGCGAACTCCTTGCCATTCACCTCGACCGCGCCCGTGCCCGACTTGATGCGGACGCGCGCGACGGCGGTCTTGCGACGACCCGTTCCCCAGTACCAGCCCTTCTGATCGGGGCCGCGGAGGATGCGCGTGGTGGTGGGGGCGGTGGGAGTAATCGTGTCTTCCATGGCGTCTTCTACTCGGATCGCGCTTGGGGCGCGCAAGGTGCTTGGTCGTTTCGTATCGGTGTCAGTCGTTGGCGGGTCGTCGGCCCATCAGAGGGGCATCACTTCGCGCGCGAGTTCGCGCGGCGCGGCGCGCTCTTCAGGCGGGCGCGCTTCACGGTCGATGCATCGACCTTGCGCTCGGGCATCGCGTGCGCCTCGGACGGCAGCTCGAAAGCGACCGGCGACTGCGACTCGTGCGTGTGGGCGGCGCCTGCGAACACGCGGAGACGCGAGTGCAGCGAGCGGCCGAAGCGGCCCTTCGGGATCATGCGGAACACGGCCTCGCTCACGAGACGAGCCGGATTCGACTCGATCTCCTGACGGTACGAGCGGACCTTGAGTCCACCGGGGTAGCCCGACCAGCGACGACGCGTCTTCTGATCGAGCTTGCGACCCGTCAGCAGGATCTTCGAGGCGTTCGTGATCACTACGGCATCGCCCGAGAGCACGCCGGGCGTGTACTCGGGGCGGTGCTTGCCCATGAGCACGGTGGCGACTTCCGTCGCGAGACGACCGAGCGTCTTGCCTTCGGCGTCGACATGACGCCAAACGGTCTTGATCTCACCGGGCTTTGCAATGTAGGTCTGACGAGGCATGTCTGTTCCAGATCGTTCGCGATGGTCTGTCCGAAGCAGTCACGACGGTGACGGCCGCGGAGCAGTCAAGGTGGGCACGGAAGTCCGTGCGGAGAATCGGTGAGGATACAGAAACCCTCGTTGATGTCAAGGTGTCGCGGGGTGGCGGAGGGTGCGCGCGCCACCTGATTCCGAGGGTTGGGGAGGTGAGGTGCGACGCGTCGATATCGAACGAGTCGCCGCTGCGGCTGTCTCCCGATGTATCCGATAATAGTTGCCCAGTAAAGTGGATGTTATGAGCCCTACTGAACGCCTCCGTCGTCATTTCCTCTGGGGTGCACTGATCGCAATCACCGTGCTCGCTGTCGTGCTGCAGCGGATTCGTCCCGACGATGGCGGCGCGCTGCAGGCGGCGCGGGGCGCGGATGAAGCGGAGAGTGTGGTCGAGGGCGTGGACGGTGGCGTGGAGGGCGGCGATTCGGATGAGGACGCGGACGCCGCGCTTGCTCCAGTCTCTCGGGAGGCCGCGCTCGCCGGCAAGGTCGTGGTCGCGCTGCACACGCTGCTTCCGGACACGCCGCCCGATCAGTTGCTGACGCAGGCGGAACCGCTGCGGCAGGGTGTCTTCGCGGAGCGCGTCGGGTACGCGATCGTCGTCGGCAAGATCTCGGGGTGGTCGAACGGTCTCGCCGAGCTCGAAGAGATTCCGCTGCCCGAGGAGGCGATCGACGAGGCGCGCGCCTTGCGCGAACGCGTGCATGAGGCGATGCAGGCGCTCGCCGACGCGGACGGCGGGGAGGTCGCTTCCGAGGAACTCGACGCGCTCGACCCGACGCTCGGCTACTTCTCAGGCGTGCTCGGGCCCGATGCGGAGCAGGGAGCACTCTCCACGGTCGCGGCGCTCCTGTTCGCCGCCGGCTGGTACCTCACGGTGTTTCTCGCCGGTCTTGTCTCGATCGCCGTTCTCGGCGTCATGCTGATCGTCGGCCGACTGCGACCGCGGTACCAGCCGGCGGGCACCGCGCACGCGTCGCTCGTGCTCGGCGAGACGTTCCTCGTGTGGATGCTGCTCTTCCTGGTGCTCCAGGTGGTCGCGGGGTTCATCGGCGAGCCGTTCGCCGAGCGCTTCGGCGGAGACGCGGCGCTTCTTCTCTCCGTGGCCGCGATGTTCGGATCGCTCGGCGCGCTCGCGTATCCCGCGCTGCGCGGAATCTCCTGGCGCGAGCTGCGCGGATCGATCGGCCTGCACGCGGGCCGCGGCATCGCGCGCGAGGCTGCGGCCGGACTCCTGTGCTATGTGACGGCCGTTCCGATGCTCGCGGTGGGATTGGTCGTCTACGCGATCCTCACCTGGATCGCGCGCAGCTTCGACGGAGCGGCCGAGCCGCCATCGCACCCGGTCGTCGATCTCCTGAGCGAGCCCACCGCGTTCCGGATCCTGATGCTCTTCATGCTGGCGAGCGTCGCCGCGCCGATCGTCGAGGAAATCGCGTTCCGCGGCCTGCTGTACGGCCACCTGCGTGGCACGGTCGCGCCGCGTCTAAGGCTGCTGTCGGTGCTGATCGCCGCAGTCGTCTCGAGCGTCGTCTTCGCGATCATCCATCCGCAGGGCGTGCTGTTCGTGCCCGCGCTCGGAGGGCTTGCGGTCGGATTCTGCATCTTCCGCGAACTGCGCGGGAGCCTCGTCGCACCGATGGTGGCGCACGGCATCAACAACGCCGTCACGCTCACGATCGGCCTTACGCTTATGTCGTGAGCGGGCTCAGAACGCGGCCTTCATGAACTGCTCGCGGACAATGCGTCCCTTCTCGACCGTGTAGACGCCGCACTCGTGGGCATCGACCTCCATGCCGTCCGGCAAGCGGACGCGCCCCGTGTAGACGACGGAGAAGCCGGTCGCGCAGACATACGGTCCGCTTGCGCGCATCGAGAGCACGGTGAAGTTCTCCTTCCACCACTTGCCCTTCTCGAGCACGCCCTTCCAGCCTTCGAACACGCTGCCGTCGTCCTCGATCGACTCGATCTTGCGGTGATACCAGGTCGATTCGGCCTCGTCGCTCTTGCCGGCGTTGAAGAGCGCGACGAGCGACTCGCCGATCTCGCGCGGGCTCGGGCCCTTGCCGCTCGCGAGTTTCTTCTTGCGCACATGCTTGAAGGTCGGCTCGCCGGTGGATGCGTCCTTCTTCGCAACCTTCTTCGCGTCGTTCTTCGCAGCGTCCTTCGCGGCCTTCTTCGCAGCCTTCTCGACCGCCTTGCGCTCGGCCTTCTCCGCGCGTCGCGTCGACTTCGCGCCGTCGGCCGCGGGAGCGCCGTCCGCTGCGGGTGAAACGACGGCCTCCGCATCGGTGTTGCGGGCGGACTTCTTCGACGGCTTGTCCTTCTTCTTCGGCATGCGGGCCTCGCGTTCGGGGTGCAGGGGGCCGATGCTAGCCGCGGTCCCATCCACGGCGCATGGCGCTCTCTCCGCACACGCGAATCTTCACACGCGACTCGGACCATGTTCAGACAGGCCGAACGGTCGCGAGCCAGGCTTGAACGCGCCATGCTCCGACGGAACCGGTCGTCGGTGCGCTAGTCCTGGAGTTCGACCGTCCAGTAGGCCTCGTCGAGGAAAGCCTTCCAGGACTCGTACTTGGGACTTCCGAGGCGGAGCGAGATGGCGGGGTTGCGCTTCGGCTTCACGGGCGGACGGATCAGACGCATGCCGGCCTGATCGGGCGTGCGTCCACCCTTGCGCGCGTTGCACTTCACGCACGCGCAGACGAGATTCGTCCACGCGTTGCCGCCGCCCTGTACGCGCGGCTTCACATGGTCGAGCGTGAGTTCCTTCGTCGCGAAGGTCTTCCCGCAGTACTGGCATCGGTTCAGGTCGCGTGCGTAGATGTTGCGTCGGTTGAGCTTGACCTGCTCGCGCGGAAGGCGGTCGTAGCCGAGCACGCGCACGATCTTCGGCACCGCGATCGAGATGCGCGCGGTGCGGACCCAGTCGTGCTCCTTCGCCTCGAACTCGCGGCGGAACTCGCTGAGCTCGGTCCAGGTCGTGAAGGGGTACGAGACATACGAGCCATCCTCGATGGCGATGACCTCGGCGATCTCCTTCGCGAGGAGGACGAAGGCGCGACGGGCGTCGATCACGCGAATCGCGCTGTAGTAGCGGTTGAGGACGAGGACCTTGGCGTCGAGCCCCGAGGGCCCGCACGAAAGTCCGCCGGACAAGCCTGACATCGCGGTCACTGCTGCCGTCATCGACTCTCCAAGTCGCGGAATCCATTCCGCAGACGAAACGAGTCTACCCCGTTCGCGCCGAGGCGCAACGGAATCGCTCGGAATCCTCGGGGGAGCCGCGCGCGCGCGGCTGCGCGTGCAGACGCTACAGGCCGATCAACCCGCGCTGGTGCGCGAGATCGTGGCCCGTTCGGAGGATGACGGGCGTGGTCGCGGGTACATGGGCTTCGAGGAGGCGCGCGAGGAGGTCCGTCGGGAGCACGCCTTCGCCGATCGGTCGCGTCTCGAGAAGGCCTTCGCCGTCGCCGGCATCCGCTTCGGCCACATCCGCGATCAGGACACCCGCCGCGACCGGCCCAAGGTGCGCGAACATCCGCTCGAGGTGCTCGTCGAGCTGGCCGAGCATCGAGGGAGCGAGCAGATCCGCGGGCGAGAGCAGCACCTCGACGGGCGCCCCGGCGCGGTCGCGGAGCATCTTCACCGCGGCGTGGACATCCCCGATCACATGCCGGTGGTGCGGCCGGATGCAGAGCGTGCGCCCGTGGTCGCGGAGCGCGGGCACGATCTCGTCGAGGAACGCGGCGAACCGCTCGTGCCCTGGTCGCATCCAGGTACGCGGCTCGTCGGCGAACAGGGAGTCCCCGAGCGTTCCCGAGTAGCCGACGATACGGCCGCAGGGAATCTCCGCGTCGACGATCCAGTTCCCAGCCAGCGGGTTCTGGTCGACGAACGCGCCCCAGGCCCCGGGCGTGCCCGTCGTCGACATCGCGATGTGGGTGCAGCAGGGCGTGTCGATCGCGAGCATGCGGGCGAGCGCCGCGGCGTCGTGCAGTAGATGGACGGGGCGCGTCACTCAGCGACCCTCGTAGACGCAGCGGCTGGTGCAGGTCTCGCACACGATCACCTGGGTGAGCAGCGGAAGCGAGGGCTTGAGCCGGTCCCAGACCCACTTCGCGAGCATCTCGGCGGTCGGGTTCGCGAGGCCCTCGATCTCGTTCAGGCAACGATGGTCGAGCGCATCGTGGATGGGTGAGATGGCCTTCTTGATGTCGCCGTAGTCGACGAGGTAGCCCTTCGCGGGATCCATGTCGCCCTCGACGACCACCTCGACCTTGAACGAATGCCCGTGCATGCGGCGGCACTTGTGTCCGTCGGGGAAGCACGGCAGGTAGTGGGCGGCTTCGAAGGTGAAGCTCTTGGCGAGGGTGACGCGCATGGGTTCGGAGTGTAGGGGCTTGCGGGACGCCTGAAAAAGACGACCGGCCGCCGAGGCGGCCGGTCGTTGGTCGGTGCTTCGAATCGCGTCGATCCGATCCGGTCCGGTACGGACGGATCAGCCGGCGTTGGACTCGCCCGCGCCCTCGACATGCTTGAGGCCACGGCGCTGATCGCGCAGGCGGCGGCTCTTGCCGAAGCGGTCGCGGAGGTAGTAGAGCTTCGCGCGACGGGCGTCGCCGCGGCGGACGACCTCGATCTTCGCGACGCGCGGCGAGTTCACCGGGAACGAACGCTCGACGCCCTCGTTGGCGACGATGCGGCGGACGGTGATCATGTGGTGGATGCCGCGGCCGGTCTCCGACAGCAGCACGCCCTGGAACACCTGGACGCGCTCCTTGTCGCCTTCGATGATGCGGTAGTGCACATCGATGGTGTCGCCGACGCTGAACTTCGGCAGTTCGTTGGCGGCCTTGAGCTGTCCGGCGACGACGCCTTCGATCACTTGGGTGCGGTTCATACGGGCCATATCTGGTTACCTCATGCGCCTTCTGGCGCGGTTTGGCCGTGCAGTGGGGCATCGTGATCCGATGCGTCCGACCGGTTGGCTCGTGCAACTTGCGCGGCGGGCTTGTTGGAATTGGCCGCCGACAGGGGTTGCGGGTTGGCGAGTGGAGTGTGCTGCAGCAGGTCGGGGCGACGCTCGCGCGTGCGCTCCATCCGCTGCGCATCCCGCCAGCGCGCGACCGCAGCGTGGTCGCCCGAGAGCAGGATGTCCGGCACTTCGCGCCCGTTCCACTCGCGGGGACGGGTGTAGTGCGGACAGTCGAGGAGGTGTGCGCCTTCGGCGGAGCGCACGCTGAACGAATCCTCCGCAGCGGAATCCTCGTGACCGAGGACGCCCGGCTGCAGACGCGCCACGGCATCGATGAGCACCATCGCGCCGAGTTCGCCGCCGGAGAGGACATAGTCGCCGATCGAGATCTCGAGGGGCTCGAGCTCCTCGATCACGCGCTCGTCGATGCCTTCGTAGTGACCGCAGAGGAGCGTGAGGCGCGGCTGCTGTGCGAGCCACTCGACGCGCGGCTGCGTGAGCCTCTCGCCTTGCGGCGTGAGGAGCACGCGGACCGCCGGTACCGAGGAATCCTGGGATTCCGCGGCCTTCACGGCGTCGAAGATGGGCTGGCACATCATGACCATGCCTGGACCTCCGCCGAACGGCCTGTCGTCGACCTTGCGGTGCTTGTTCGCCGCATGCGCGCGGATGTCGTGCACCTGGCACGAGATCCGGCCTTGCTCGATCGCGATCGCGGGAATGCTCGTGGAGAGGAATCCCGTGAAGAGATCGGGGAAGATGGTGAGCACGTCGATTCGCATGCCACCAGTGCAGCGCCACCGCCTTCGCGACAGCGTTCGTCAGATCACTCGATCAGGACTTCTTGCCAGGGGTGGGATCCACGCCGACCTTCTTGAGAAGGTTCGCGGCGGTCTCCGACGGCTGCGCACCGACCGAGAGCCAGTACTTCACGCGCTCGGTGTTGAACTGGTACTGCGCGCCCGGCTTCGCGGTCGGGTTGTACCAGCCCAGGTTCTCGATGACGGCGCCGTCGCGCGGGTTGCGCTTGTCCATGGCGGACAGACGGTAGAACGGTGAATGGGCGCGGCCCATTCGCTTCATGCGGAGGACGACCATGTCGTCACCCTTTCGGAAAGGCGGGCCTCGGTCCCGTCCGTCGCATGACGGACTCTGCAGGACTCTGGCGCAGTGTGGAGCGGGAGTGACCGCCGTGCGCTGCGCCTTCGGCTCGCGGTTGCGAGTCGCGGAGGGTAGGGGAAACGGTGGGGCGATGCAACGGCCCGCGTGATTTCGCCGCGCGTGATAACTCCGTGCGGACGCAGCGGGTGCGGGCTACCCGGCGAAGCCGCCTGCGATTCCCGCCGCCACTCCCGCGAGGGCGAGGCCCAGTTGAAAGGCGAAACTGCTCATGACTCCGGCCACGCCGCTGAAGAGCGCGACGAGCACGAAGAGGAATCCGAACTGCGCGACGCGGGGGTTGTGCATCCAGCGGTAGAAGGTGCGCGAGAAGCCCGCCGCGACGCTGGCGCCGTCGAACGGCGGGACGGGCAGCATGTTGAAGAGGGCGAGCATGCCGTTCAGCATGCCGCCGATCATCAGGAACTGTGCGAGCTGCCGCATCGTGCCTCCGGGCACGGCGGGGGTGCCGCCGCTCGCGCCGGTCTCGCCGCCCGCGACGACGACGACGACGCCGAACCCGATCCAGCAGACGAGCCAGAGCAGCACGTTCATCGCGGGGCCCGCACCCGACACGATGATCCGGCCCCTCCGGCCCCAGCGGTACTTGCTTGGGTCCGTCGGCATCGAGCCCCACGCGATCCCGACGAGCGCCAGCAGGATCAGCGAGATCCAACCCATGTGCACGACCGGGTTGATCGTCATGCGCCCGTAGATGCGCGGTGTGTCGTCTCCCTGCGAGAGCGCGGCCCAGCCGTGCGCGAGCTCGTGCATGGTGATCGAGAAGATCCCCCAGAAGAGGAAAGCCGCGGCCGCTGGCGGGCCGAGTTTCGGGTCGTTGTAGATACCGATGATGCCGATGTCCATCAGACGCGCAGCATAGGCGACGGTGCCCTTGCGGGCGGTCGTCGCCGATCAGAACGCGAGCCGAAGGCGGACGCCGAGCAGGGTCGCGGTGCT
>JBEAQW010000315.1:0-12259 GCA_041163725.1 Planctomycetota bacterium | reverse complement strand
CTGCATGGGGCGGCGCTGCCCGACCTACGAGAAGTGCTTCTACCAGTCGGCGCGCCGCCGCATGGAGAACGCCGACCTCCTCATCTGCAACCACGCGCTCTTCTTCAGCGACCTTGCGCTGCGCGCGAAGGGCGCCGCGTTCCTGCCCTCCTACGACCATGTGATCTTCGACGAGGCGCACCACCTCGAGGATGTCGCGAGCGGACATTTCGGCCTGCGCGTGGGCGAGTCGCGCGCGAAGCACCAGCTTCGCGGGCTCTACAACGCGTCGAACGGAAAGGGAACGCTCGCCGGCATCGAGGCGGCCGGACTTCCGGTCGACGAGGTGGATGCGTGCATCAAGTCGTGCATGGACGCGCAGGCGGCATGCGATGCGTTCTTCGACAGCGTGTGGCGGTCGACGGAATCGGGCAAGGGCGCGCATGCGGGAAGCGGCCGCGTGACCGGCCCCGACGCGTTCGAGAATCCCCTCTCGCCCGCGCTCACCGAACTCGCCTCGCGCATCAAGCTGCTGCGCGAACGGGCGGTCGACGAGAACCTGCAGTTCGATCTCGGCAGCGCCGCCGACCGCACCACCGACCTCGCCGCCGAGATCGAGCTCTTCATCGGGCAGGGGATGGAGGGTTGCGTCTACTGGGTCGAGCGCGGGAAGCCGGCGTTCGGCTCCCGGCGGCCGAGCCTGACGCTCTCCTGCGCGACGGTCGATGTCGGCCCGGTGCTGCAGGCGCATCTCTTCTCGATGCCCGTCTCGATCACCATGACGAGCGCGACGCTCGCGGCCACCGCGGACGACTTCTCGCATGTCATCGGCCGCCTCGGGTGCGATGGCGCCGAGACGCTTGCGCTTGGAAGTCCGTTCGACTTTGCGAGCCAGATGAGGGTGATGATCGATCGCTCCATGCCCGATCCGTCGGACCCGGCCGCCGTGCGCGAACTTGTGCCCCGTGTGCTCCGGCACATCGACGAGACCGGCGGTGGCGCCTTCGTCCTCTTCACGAGTTTCCGCGTGCTGCGCGAGGTCGCGGAGCGATGCGCGCCGATCCTCCGCGCGCAGGGCTATCCCGTGTTCATCCACGGCGAGGACGGCGAGCGCAGCCAGATCCTCAAGCGCTTCCGCGAGAGCGAGCGCTCGGTGCTCTTCGGTACCGCGAGCTTCTGGGAAGGCGTCGATGTGCGCGGTCGGGCGCTGCGCAATGTGATCATCACGAAGCTGCCGTTCGATGTCCCCGACCATCCGCTCATCCAGGCGCGGCACGAGCGCATCGAGGCCGCGGGCGGCAACTCGTTCCGCGACGACCAGCTTCCCCGGGCGGTGCTCCGCTTCAAGCAGGGCGTGGGGCGCCTGATCCGAAGCGGCGATGATTCCGGCCGCATCGTCATCCTCGATCCGCGGATCGTGACCAAGTTCTACGGCAGGCGGTTCATGGCCGCGCTCCCGGACGGCGTGGAGCCCGAGTTCGTCTCGGCTGGCGCCCCGGACGCGTTCTGAGTGCGACGGAGCAGGAGTGGCAGCGCGACGCACGCCGCGTACATGCAGCTCAGGCTGCCGACGAGCATGACGAGGCCGAGCGATCGCATGCCGCGATGGTCGGCGAAGACGAGCGCGCCGAATCCGATCGCCGTGGTGAGTGCCGTGAAGCCGACGGTGCGCACCGTGCGGTCGAGCCGGGCCGGATCCTCGCGGGCGCGATGGATGATGTGGATCGCGCTGTCGATTCCCAGGCCGATCAGCATCGGGATCGCGAAGAAGTTGGCGAGATTCAGGTCGACCCCGAGAAGCGGCATCGTCCCGAGCGTCATCCCGACACCTGCGAGCACGGTGCCCACGGCGAGCGCGGTGAGACCGAGGCGACGCAGGTCGATCCAGGCGACCAGTGCGATCGCTGCAACCGAGAGCAGCGATACGACGAGAAAGGTCTTGACCATGTCGTCGATCGAGCGATGCTGAATGAACGGCACGCCGGTCGCCTTGGCGTCGACCGCGCGCACGCGCGCCACGAAGCGGCCGAGCTGGCGCGGATTCCACGCGTCGACGGCCGGGAAGTACGAGACGAGAAACCTTCCTCCCGTCGAGACCATGCGGTCGCGGACCGCCGCGGGGAGCGCATCGCGGAGCGGAAGGCGCGCACCCTCGACGATCGCGCGCGCTGCCATCGTCGCAGCGGATGCTCCTGCGGGCGCCTCGCCGATCGCAATGTCGGCGATCGAACGACGAAGCGCCCTCCTCGCGTCGGTCTCAGGCTGCATGACGGAGAGCGCCGACTCGCTGCGCAGGATCACGCGCTCCTCCTTCGCACGCGACTCCAGCGCGGCCACCTCCTCCAGCGAGTCGGCCACCGAGACGGCGTACCAGCTCGCGGCGGCGCTGTCATGCATCAGTCGCCTCTCCCAGTGCACGCTCTCGAGTCCGTCGGACTGGAGGTTGAGGAGATTGAGATCGAACCGCGGGCCGAGCAGTGCGGGAAGCGTAAGCGCAAGGATCGGAAGCCCCGCGAGCACCACGGTCCCGACGCGCGGCCTGCGCGGGATCGCTGCAGCGGGTGCCGCGGTGGTGCACCGCTCCCGATCGGGCTCCCTTGCTCCGTCGCAGAACAGCACGAGCAGCGCAGGAAGCACCGTCACCATCGCGAGGGCGCAGAGCACCAGTCCCGCAGCCGCCACCACGCCGAGCTCGCGGAGTCCGCCGAAGCTCCCGAAGAGCGCGAGCAGGAAGACCGCCGCCGAAGCGATCGCACCCGTGAGCATGCCCGGACCAACGGAGACCAGCGCCGTGCGCACGGCATCGATGCGCGTGCCGTACCGTCGTGTCTCGCCGTAGCGGCTGACCACATGCACGCCGTAGTCGAGTCCCGCTCCGACGAGCACGAGCATGAACACCATCGAGAGCAGCGTGAGCCGCCCGACGAGCAAGGTCGCCGCGCCATAGGTCCACGCCGACGCGATCAGGAACGCGATCGTCGCGAGGAGAGGACGCCTGAGTCCCCTGAACGCGACGGCGAAGAGCACGACGATCACGGCCAGCGACGCGATGCTCGCTCGCGTCATGTCGGCGGTCGCCGTCGCCATCTCGTCATGCTGGAGGACGGGCTTTCCCGTAAGCCCGATGTCCACGGTCGGATACCGCGCCCTCGCTTCATCGACCGCGGCGCGCAGGTCGAGCACCGCCGCTCGGAAGGGCTCGGCCTCGGCGAAGCGCTTCTCGAAGCGCGCATCGATCAAGAGCAGCGTGCCGCCGGGTGCGCGCAGGTACTCCCGCCCGCGCGGCTCGGAGAGCCGATGGGCCACGAGCGGATGTGCGCTCTCGCGCCCGGCTGCGATGTCGGCGAGGGCGGGCGCGGACGACGCGAGGAGGGCGAGCTCGGCGTCGCTCGCGCTCCAGGTCGCGAGGCGCCACTGTTCCTCCGGCGTGACGAAGGCTGCGACACGGTACTGCGCGAGCCGCGTCGCGAGAAAGTCCACCGCCGCACGCGCCTCTGCATCCCGCCCCTTCGGATCGACCGCGATGATGGCGCCTTCGAGGTCGCCGAACTCCGCGAGGAACGCCCGGTAGGCGGGCATGTAGGGTCTGCTCTCGAGGATCAGCGAGTCCGTGTCCGAATCGATCCGCAGCCGCGTGGCCCCGAGCCATGCCCCGATCAGCGCGAGCATCACGCCGCACGCAAGTACCGCGCGCGGCCGCTCGGTCACGAGCCGCGAGAGCGCCGTGATCATGGCGCGGGGGCCTCGGGCCTCGCGCCGAACATCGTGTTCCGCCCGAGCCGGGCAAGCAGACCGACCGTCGCCGTCGGCCGGTGCAGCCCGACCATGACATCCTCGAACGCACGCAGGAACCAGTCGACATCCGCGTCGTCGATGACGAGCGGGGGGATGAGCTTCACCACATCGAGGTTGTGCCCCGCGACCTGGCAGAGGATCCGGTGATCCTCCATCAGCGGCACGACCACCGCCTGTGCGAAGAGGTTCCGGTCCATCGCATGCGTCGCGGCCCAGTTCGCCTTCAGCAGCATCGACTTCGGCGCGCCGAACTCGATCCCGATCATGAGTCCACGCTGTCGGATCTCCTTCAGCATCTCGAACCGCGGTTTCATCGCCTCGAGCCCGTCCTTGAGGCGCGCTCCCATCGTGCGCGCGTTCTCCGCGGCGCCCGTCTCGTCATAGGCTGCGAGCGAGGCGAGACCGGCCGTCATCGCCATCGCCCCCTGGTGGAAGGTCGACGAATGAACGATCGCACGATCGAGCGACGAGAACACGCGGTTCCACACCGCGGCCTTGACGAGCACCGCGCCCACCGGCACATACCCGCCCGAAAGCGCCTTCGAGAGCACAACCATGTCGGGCTCGACCGCGCCCTCCTGATCGATCGCGAGGAAGGATCCGGTTCGTCCGATGCCGGTCTGGATCTCATCGACGACAAGCAGCGCACCATGGCGCTGGCACAGCCTCGACGCATCCGCGAGGTACCCGGGCGAATGGAGGTTGACGCCCTTGCCCTGGATGGGCTCGATCACGAACGCGGCCACATCGCCGGCCGCGAGCGCGCGCTCGAGCGCATCGAGATCGTCGAAGGCGATCATGCGGCACTCGGGAAGGAAGGGCTCGAATCCCTCGCGGAAGCTCCCGCATCCGTTCAGCGACACGGCGCCGCTCGTCAGGCCGTGGAACGCCTTCGTCGCGAAGAGAATCGCTGGCCGCCCGGTCGCGCACTTCGCGAACTTGATCGCGGCCTCGATTCCCTCGGCCCCCGAGTTCGTGAAGTACGCGTAGTCGAGTCCGCGCCCGACGCGCCGCTTCAACTCGCCCGCGAGCAGGCCCGAGAGCAGGGGAGCCTCGAACTGCACCATGCTCGGCAGATCGAGCCGCAGGCAGTCCTCGAGCGCCCGGCGGATCGTGGGGTGGTTCCGCCCCATGTTGCACACGGCGTATCCGCCGAGCATGTCGAGATATCGGTTGCCCGTGGCATCCCAGAGGTGGGCTCCCGCCGCGCGTGCGTAGCACCGGTCGTAACCGATTGTCCGCAAGACCTTTGCGAACTTCGGGTTCACATGCGCCGCGTGCAGTTCCTGCCCTTGGCCGGCGTGGGACTTGATGAGCGACTCGAGATCGAAACTCACGGAAACCTCTCGCACACGGGCACTTGGTGCTGAAAGAACGGCCCGAGGAGCGCGGAGTGTATCCGCGGCGCCATACGGATCGGGCGAAGCCAAACGGCCGGATCTTCCCCGATTGGTGCATTTCGCGTTCGCCTCCACGCACCTCTTCTATAGCATCGCGATCGTTCGCTGCGTTCATGAAAGGACGAATCATGAGCTCCGCCAGTTTGAGAAGGATGGCAATCGTCGGGTGTCTTTCCGCCCTCGCCGCGGTCTCCGCGCATGGGCAGCACTCGGTCGCACGTACCTGGGACGAGACGATGCTCGACAGCATCCGCCTCGACCGCGTTCGGCCGCCCGTGCAGGCACGAAACCTCTTCCACATGTCGACCGCGATGTACGACGCATGGGCGGCGTACGACGCGAGCGCCAAGGGCTACTTCTTCGAGGAGAAGATCTCCGCGAAGGACATCGCCGCCGCTCGGCACGAGGCGATCTCCTACGCCGCGTATCGCCTCATGAAGCATCGGTTTGCGACGAGCCCGAATGTGGCCGCCATCAACGCGATGCTCGACGCGAAGCTCGTGTCGCTCGGCTACTCGCCGGCCGTGACGACCACTGCGGGCGACACGCCCGCCGCGGTCGGCAACCGCATCGCCGCCATCACGATCGCGCGCGCGCTCACCGACAACTCGCACGAGGAAGTCGATCACGCGTCGTACCCGAACACCTATCCGGATGTGAATCCACCCCTCGTCGTGGACATGCCGTTCAACCCGACGGTCATCCACCCGAACCGCTACCAGCCGCTCTCGCTCGAATTCTTCGTCGACCAGAACGGCAATGTGATTCCTGGTGGTTTCCCCCCGAAGGTCGCTCCGTTCTGGGGTTTCGTGACGCCGTTCGGCCTCGAGGCGTCCGACATGGATCCGAATCGCGGCGGCGTCTACTTCAATGCTCCCGCGCCGCCCGAGATGAACGGGGTCGGTGACGCCGACTGGCGTGCGGGCCACGAGGAGGTCCTCCGCATCTCGAGCATCCTCACTCCCGACGACGGCGTGGTGATCGACATCTCGCCCGCAGCGATGGGGAACAACCCGCTCGGCACGAACGACGGCACCGGGCGCGCGATGAATCCCGCGACGGGACGGCCGTACGCGCCGAATCTCGTGAAGCGCGGCGACTGGGCGCGCTGCATGGCTGAGTTCTGGGCCGACGGCCCGAACTCGACCACGCCGCCCGGCCACTGGAACGAGCTCGCGAACGCCGTCACCGATCATCCGGCGTTCGAGCGGCGGATGGGGGGAACGGGACCGGTCCTCGATGAACTCGAGTGGGACATCAAGATGTATGTCGCGCTCAACGGTGCGATGCACGACGCCGCCATCACCGCCTGGGGCGTGAAGGGCTACTACGACTCGATGCGTCCGATCGGCGCGATCCGCTACATGGCCGGCCGCGGTCAGTGCACCGATCCCGCGCAGCCGAGCTACCACCTCGATGGCCTGCACCTCGAGCCCGGCGTCGTGGAACTCATCACCGAGGCGACCACCGCACCCGGCCAACGGCACGAGGACCTCGCGGGCTACGAAGGCCAGATCGCCGCGCTCGCGTGGCCGGGTGCGCCCGGCGTTCCCGCCACGCAGTACTCCGGCGTCACCTGGATCCTCGCGGGCCAGTGGATCAGCTACCAGCGCCCGACCTTCGTGACGCCGCCGTTCGCCGGCTATGTCTCGGGTCACTCGACCTACAGCCGCGCCGGCGCGGAGATCCTCGCGCAGCTCACGGGCTCGGAGTTCTTCCCCGGCGGCATGGGCGTCTTCACCTGCGCGAAGAACCAGTTCCTCGTGTTCGAGGATGGTCCGAGCGAGACCTTCTCGTTCCAGTGGGCGACCTACTACGACGCGTCGGACAACTCGGGTCAGTCGCGCATCTACGGTGGCATTCACCCGGTCTTCGACGACTTCCCCGGCCGCGTGCTCGGCGCACAGGTCGGTATGAAGGTGTTCGATCACGCCACGGCGCTCTTCGAGCCGCTGCCGCCGGCATGTCCGGCCGACCTCACGGGCGACGGACAGGTAGGCGCGCAGGACCTCGCCGCGTTGCTGGACGCCTGGGGGACCGCCGATTCGGCGGCCGACCTCTCTGGTGACGGCCTCGTTGGTGCTGCAGATCTTGCCTCCATGCTCTCGGCCTGGGGTGTCTGCGACTGATCGGAGAAGTCTGCCTGTAACAGACTCGAGACAAGGTGTTTACGCACGGGGCGGCCCAAGCTCAGGCCGCCCCGTGTTGCATTTTCAACGCGGCTGCCACGCTGTTTCACGAGAATCGGTCGCGTCATGTATCTCCGTGTCGACGAGCCGTTCACCTGAGTTGGCGCCAGTGGGCGAGCCTGAACGCAGTGTGCAGGCCAACGCCCGGACGAACTGAACGCCAGGACGAAACCGAACAGCTGACCGGACTTCACTGAAGGTGGCCTCACGCCCCGTGCATCGCGTTTTCGTGTTGCACGCAAGGGATGCGGCGCTCCCTGGAGTACGCGTTCATGCCCGTTCCGGAGCCTCGTCGGAACCAAGAGGACGACATGTTCGATTCACTCAGGATGGCATCGCGGGCCGCGCTCGCGGTGGTCGCATTGTCTACGGTGGCGGGAATCGCCGAAGCGGATCAGTCCGCGGCACGCCAGTGGGACGAGACGCTGCTCGCGGCGATTCGCGGCGATACCCCGCGTCCGCCGATCCACGCACGCAATCTCTTCCACATCTCCGCCGCGATGTACGACGCGTGGGCGGCGTTCGACCCCATGGCCGAGGGTTACTTCTTCAAGGAGAAGATCGCGGCGAACGACATCGCCGCAGCGCAGGTCGAGGCTGCGTCCTATGCCGCGTACCGCATCATGCTCCATCGTTTCGCGGCGAGTCCGAACGCCGTCGCGGTGCATGCGATGGCCGACGACCGCATGCTGCAGCTCGGCTATCCGACGGATGTGACGACGACCGTGGGCAACTCGCCGGCGGCCGTCGGCAACCGCATCGCCGCCACGATCATCGCGACGACGCTCGGCGACGGATCGCGCGAGACGAGCAACTACTCGGCTCCTCCCGACGCGGAACTGCCCGTGAACGCACCGCTGGTCGTGGCGCTTCCGGGCAACTCGCTGAACGATCCGAACCGCTGGCAGCCGATCGCGTTCAGCCACACGGTCGGTCGGAAGGGCGAGATCATCCCCGGGAACATCCAGGGCAAGCTCGCGCCACACTGGATGTCGGTGACTCCGTTCGCGTTGCTCTCGAGTGACCGGGACATGGAGCGTGGCGGCATCTACCTCGACGGCCCGGCTCCCGCCCAGCTCAATGGTGTCGGCGATGCCGCCTACCGGTCCGGGCATGAGGATGTGCTCATGAAGTCCTGCACGCTCACGCCGGACGACGGCGTCATGATCGACATCTCTCCGGCCGTCATGGGCAACAACACGCTCGGCACGAACGACGGCACGGGGCGCGCGGTCAATCCCGTGACCGGCCAGCCGTACGCACCCAACCTCGTGAAGCGCGGCGACTGGGCGCGCTGCCTCTCGGAGTTCTGGGCCGATGGTCCCACCTCCGCGACGCCGCCCGGTCACTGGAACGAGATCGCCAACGCGGCCATGGATCATCCGCTCTTCGAGCGTCGGATCGGAGGCAGCGGCGACCTGGTGCCGGAGTTCGAGTACGACGTGAAGCTCTACTTCGCGCTCAATGGCGCGCTCCACGACGCGGCCATCACGGCGTGGGGATACAAGAGCTACTTCGACTCCGTGCGGCCCATCAGTGCGATCCGCTACATGGCTTCCCTCGGGCAGCGCAGCGATCCGAACGCTCCCTCGTACCACCCCGACGGGCTTCTGCTCACCCCGGGCATGTGCGAGCTCGTCACCGAGTCGACGACGATGCCCGGTCAGCGCCATGCGGCGCTCGCGGGGCACGAGGGCGAGATCGCCGTGCTGTCCTGGCCCGGAGTGCCGGCGGATGCGGCGAACTCGTACTCGGGCGTCCGATGGGTGCTCGGGACGGAGTGGATGCCGTATCAGCGTGGAACCTTCGTCACGCCGCCCTTCGCGGGCTATGTCTCGGGGCACTCGACCTTCAGTCGAACCGCGGCTGAAGTGCTCACGCGCTTCACCGGGAGCGAGTACTTCCCGGGCGGTCTCGCGGAGTTCACCTGCACGCAGAACGAGTTCCTCGTGTTCGAGGATGGTCCGAGCGAGACCTTCACCTTCCAGTGGGCGACCTACTACGACGCCGCCGACAACTCGGGCATCTCACGCCTCTACGGCGGTATCCATCCCGACTTCGACGACCTCCCGGCGCGTCGCCTCGGCGCTCAGCTCGGAGCGAAGGCGTACGCCAGGGCATCGCAACTGTTCGACCCCAGCTCGAACGGCTGTCCTGCGGACATCGATGCCGATGCCACCGTCGGCGGATCCGACCTTGCGCTCCTCCTCAACAACTGGGGCGGTAGCGGAACCGGCGATCTCGACGGTGACGGAGTCGTGCAGGGCGCCGATCTTGCGGCGCTCCTGAACGCGTGGGGTTCCTGCCGGTAGGCCGCAACTCCGCCTCGCAAACTCACTGCCCGGCGGCGGTGGTCCTTCGTGGCCGCCGCCGCCGGTGAGTCGTTTTCGGAGGCGGTCAGTCGCGCGCGACGCGATGCAGCACGCGCCCGCCGACGACGGTCGCGACCGCGCGGCCACGCACGCGCCACCCGTGGAAGGGACAGTTGCGGCTCTTCGACGCGAACGCGCCGACATCGATCGTCCACTCGCGGTTCGGATCGATCACGGTGACATCGCCGGGCGCGCCTTCGCGCAGCGTTCCAAGTCCCTGCGCATCGAGCCCACAGAGCTCCGCGGGCGTCCGCGTGAGGAGTTCGATGAGCCGTGGCCAGCCGATGACGCCGTCGTCGACGAGCGCCTTCGCGTAGAGCGCGAGCGCGCAGTCGAGTCCGATGATACCGAAGGGCGCGCTCGCGAAGTCGCGCGCCTTCTCCGCCTCGGTGTGGGGCGCATGGTCCGTCGCGAGGACATCGATCGTGCCGTCTGCGACCGCCTCCTTGAGTTCCGCGATATCGCGCGCAGTCCGAAGTGGGGGGTTCATCTTGGCGAGCGTGTCGTAGCCGTCGCACGCCTCGTCGGTGAGCAGCAGGTGGTGCGGGCTGACCTCGCCGGAAACCGGCAGTCCTTCGGCGCGTGCACGGCGCAGGATCGCCGCGCTTCCGCCGGATGAGAGATGCTGCGCGTGGTAGCGCGCGCGAGGGCCGCGGTTCAGGCGTACATCGCGCTCGAGCATGATCTCCTCGGCCTCGCGCGGCCAGGGGAGAAGCCCAAGGCGCGTCGCCATCGCCCCTTCGTTCATCACGCCGCCCTCCGACAGCTGCGCGTCCTGGCAGTGCTGCATGAACGGCCGTCCGATCGAGGCGCAGACCTCGAGCACGCGCCGCATCATCGCGGGATTCGCGATGCCGTCGCCGTCGTCGGAGAACGCAACCGCGCCCGCAATCGCCATCGCCGCCATGGGCGCGAGTTGTTCGCCCTTCCGGCCCACGGTCGCGGCGCCTACGACGAACACGCGTGCGAGATCCGCCTGCCGCGCGGCCTGCTGGATGTACCGAACCGTCGTGACCGTGTCGACGGATGGCGTCGTGTTCGGCATGCAGCAGACGGTGGTGAAGCCGCCGGAGACCGCGGAACGCGTGCCCGACTCGATGGTCTCCTTCGCCTCGCCGCCCGGCTCGCGCAGATGGACATGCGGATCGATCAGGCCCGGGCACACGATCATCCCGCCGCAGTCGATCCGCTCGGTTCCCTGCGGCACATCGATCGATCCACCCGGTGCGACGCGGGCGATCCGGCCATCGGTCACGAGCACATCGCCCTCGCGGTCGATGCCGTGCGACGGATCGATGATCCTGCCGCGATGGAGAAGAAGTGCGCTCACTCTTCCGATCCTCCCGCGGGAACGGCCGGCGGTTCGAGTCCGCCGCACGGCAGGACCACTGCGTCGGCGATGAACAGCACGGTCCGCTCCGGCTCGGTGATCTTCGCGATCTCGGTCGCAGAGGCGCCCGCGTCCTCGGCAAGGTGGCGAAGCGTCTCGACCGAAAGCTCGCGCTGCGTGACGAACCCGATCGCGTGCACGGCTCGCCCGCGCGCGTTGCGCGGCACGAAGAACCCGTGGTCGCGGTTCATCACCCGCACGGTCTCGCCCGATGCGCCACGGATATCGAGCCAGCAGCCCATGGTGCGGCACACCTGGTCGACCGTTCCGCTGAGGACGACGCGCGTCCCCGTGTCGATGTACTGCCCGAGCCGCTCGGGGCCGACCTCGGGATCGCGACCACGGACGGTCTCGGCTCCCGGACTCCCGAACACGCACCACCCGTGCGAGATGTCGTACTGCGCGCGCGTCGGATGAGCCGTCAGGTTCAGGTCGGAACCGGCGCATCCCGCGAGAAGAAGAAGGGCGGTCGATGAGGTGAGGAGGCGTGCGCTGCGCATGGGACGGCGATGATAGGAAAAGCACAGCGCCCGGCGCGAGGCCGGGCGCTGAGAGTAGGCAATGTGGGAGGGCGTTCCGAAGAACGCCGTCGAATCACTTGCCGGCGGAGCACTTCGAAGCGCAGTCGGTCTTGGCCGAGCACTCCGACTTGCCGCTGACCGCGCCGGGGGCCGACTTCGCAGCCTCAGCGCAGCAACCGGACTTCTTCTCGCCGACCGCGCCAGGAGCGGCCTTCGACGCCGAGCACTCGGTCTTGGCCGAGCAGCACTCGGCCTTCTTGGCACCGACGGCGCCGGGGGCCGAGGTCTGGGTCGAGCTGCAAGCAGCGAGGAGGGCGATGATCGAGAGCGAGGCGATGGTGGTGATCTTCATAAGGCAAACTCCTTGCAAAGCTCCGGATGATCCGGGCGCCCGGATTCGGGCGAGACTGTTCAACCCGCGACGCGCGGGATTGGTTCAACGAACCCTAGAAGGCCGATGCATCGGTCAACGACGCACCGGACCGTGAGGGCGGGCGAGTGTACCTGCCAAGTTTGCATCCGTTCCACCCATCCGCGAGGTTTTCGCGGGTTATTCAACCTAGATTTTCGCCCCATGGTCCCCGAATCCGACGGTTCCGCCCGCAAGGACCCT
>JBEAQW010000314.1:0-8198 GCA_041163725.1 Planctomycetota bacterium | reverse complement strand
AGTGCTGCGATCTCGTGACATCGATCGACGGATGGTGCACCTTCGCATCGTGGGACGAACTCTGCGCGCAGCTCGCCGAGGCCGTCTGCGGCGTGAAGCCGTGCACGCTCGCGGACTGGTCTGGCCTCGACGAGGCGGAGCCGTGCTACGAGCGGCTGAACGACGGTTGCGGATACGGGATCGGTACCGATCGCCTCGCGGCTCCGTGCGGTGTTCCGATGCGCGGCCGGATCACGACGGGAAGCGCGCGCGATACCGACTGGTTCGCGCTCGACGGTGCAACGCGTCGAAGGATTCGACTGGTGCTCGACGCCGAGTTTCCGGTCGAACTGCAGTACTTCCGCGGCGACTGCGACGGGCCGAACGATGTGAAGTGGTTGATCGAGGGTGGACTCTGCGGCGGTCCGATCGTCCTCGACTTCATCGCCGACGCAGGTGCATCGTCGCTCATCCTCGGAGCCGGAACCGACGGCCTCTCGCTTCGGAACGGGCTCGACTGCGAGGAGGTCGATCCCGACAATCCGCCCGATCCGGATGATCCGCCGCCGGTGCAGCTGTACGGAGTGCGGTGGACGGCCCGGCTCGACTGCCTCTCGCTCGGCGACATCGACGGAAACGGGATCGTCGGGGCGCCCGACCTCGCGATCCTCCTCGATTCCTGGGGCGCGTTGCCCAACGACCGCCGGTTCGATCCGCGCGTTCCCGACGCGGATCTCGACGGGGACGGTGTCGTGGGAGCGACCGATATCGCGATCCTGCTCGATCTCTGGTAGTTCGTGGCGAGGCCGACGATGGCTTGAAACCGTGACGGATCGGGGCGGTTGGTGCATCATTGCCGGGAGACGCGCCATCGCATCCGCAGCCTGCTCCATGGACTCGCCCGACGCTTCCCATCCTGCCCGCCATGCCGGTGATCCGGCCTGCGCCGATACGGTCGCGGGCGACGCGGCGGTGCTGTCGCTTGCAGAGGCTCGACTCTTCGAGCGCGCGGCGGGAGGGGATCGGGGGGCGATCGGGGAAGTGTGGCGGGAGAACCGGCGCTGGATCGCGTCGGTTCTGGCGGCACACGCGCCGCGAGGAGTGGATGTCGAGGACCTGCTGCAGGATGTCGCGTCGACGCTCGTTGCGAAGTGCCATCACATCCGCGATGCCGCGAGCCTGCGTGGATGGCTTCGCGTGGTTGCGGTGAATGCGGCGCGGATGGCGGGACGGAGCAAGTCGGCGGAGAAGCGTTCGCTGCGCGTGCTGGCGTGGAGATCGAGGCCCGCGGTCGAGGACGATGCGCGCAACGACGCACGAACCACGCTCGAACTGATCGCGCGCATTCCGCCGCTCTATGCGGAGCCGCTGCTCCTGCAGAGCATGCAGGGGCTTTCGCAGCGCCAGATCGCGGAGGTGCTCGATGTGCCCGAGACGACGGTCGAGACCCGGCTCGCGAGGGGCCGGCGGATGCTTCGCAGCCTGCTCAGTGAAGCCGAGCAGACCGAGGCAGGAAGGACAGGTGCGGTATGAACGACGGATTCGAACGGGATCGAGCATGGAACTCCGGACGGGATCCCGCGCGTGACGCGGAGGATTCCGATGGCGTGGATCGCTGCGATGCAACCGACCGCATGCTCGCGCGTGCGGTCGCCGGTGATGCGGAGGCGATCGCCGCGATCCGTGCGCGCGGTGCGTCGGATCCGGCGCTGCTCGAGGAGTTCATGCTGTGGCAGGCCGACGAACTGCGGCTCGCGCGTGCGGCGCGCGAGCTCGACATGCGCGCCGACCGTTCGGAGGTACCGGCGGGCGGTCTCTGGCGAAGCGGTCGCGCGGGACTCGGCTGGGCCGTCGCCGCGGTCCTCGCGGTGGTGCTCGTCGGACAGGCGGCGTTCCCGCGCAGCGCGCCGCAGAAGAGCGGAACGCCGAGCGTGGCGGGGCTCGGGGGCTTCGCGACTTCCGACGATGCATTCGACGCGTATGTGACGAAGGCGAGGGAGGAGGGCGTGCTGGAGGGCGAGATCGCACCGCCAACCCTGCTCCGCTCGCGCGAACTCGCGGATGGCCGCGGCTTCGAGGTGATCATCGTGCGCCAGGTGATCGAGCGGCGTGTGGCGCCGCAGATGTTCCGCGTGGCGCCGACCGGCGAGACTGGCAGACTTCGACCGGTGCAGATCCGCCCGCGGACGGATTCGGTTCAGTAGTGCATCCTGAGCGCGATGGAGCGTGTGCGAGAAGGTCATTCGCGGAATGGCCGGATGACGGGAGTCGATCGAGACGGGATATCACCGGTACGGAACTCCACCGGTATCGAACACAAGGGCCGCCGAACCGTGCGGCGCTATGAAGGACGATCACCATGCGTAACGAGATGCGTCGGAACTTGTCCGTTTACACGCGGGAACTCGGGCTTCGGCACGCACTGCCCGCCGCGCTGCTCGCGGCGTCGGTTGCTGCGGGCGGATTCGCCCAGCAGGAGCGGGGCGGCGTGCGGCAGAGCTTCGCGTACTCGACCACCGATGGCGATGGCCGTTCGATCGAACTGCGCATCGAGGACGGGCGCGTGCTCAGTGCACGCGTCGATGGGAAGGACATTCCCGCCGATCGTGTGCGGAAGGTGCGCGGCGGCTATGAGCTCCTCGCGGAGGATGGCAGCGTGATCCGGCATGTTGCGGTGCAGCAGGCCGGTTCGGACGGCGCGGCCGAGGCGCGTGGAGTGCAGGAGCAGCGCGTCGAGGTGGAGGTGCGCGAGCCCCGTGTGCGGACGCGCGTGCGCGCCGGTGGTGGCGGCATTGCGCGTGAACTCGTGCTCGGCGAGGCGCGCGGCCCGGGGATGCAGTGGACCGAGCAGTCTCCGCCGAAGTCGATGATCGGCGCCGGGCTTGGTTCGCCCGACGAGGCGCTCGCCCACCACCTCGGAATCGACCGCATGAAGTCGACGCTGGTGACGAGCGTCGTCGATGGACTTCCCGCCGCGGCTTCGGGCATCGAGCGGTTCGATGTCATCGTTGCGATCAACGGCGACGCCGATGCATCCGCCGATGCGCTGCGAGGCGCGCTCCGCGATGCCGAACCCGGCTCGCGCATCGTGCTCGATGTCGTGCGTGGCGCCGATCGGCGCAAGGTCGAGATCACCGCGGCTGCGTTCGATGCAAGCCGTCTCGAACCGCTGACGGTCGAGGGAGTGCCCCTGATCGTCGAAGGTATCGAGGACATGATCGACTTCGACATGGATGGCGAGGACGGCGAGCGGATGATGTTCTTCATCGGTCCCGACGGCCGGCGACGCGAGATGCGCGCACCGGGTGCGGGGCAGGGACGGTGGATGGACATTCCCGCGCTTCCTGGTGGGCCGGGCGCCGTCGCTCCCGATCGACTCGAGTCGTTCGAGCGCATGATGGAGGAGATGAACCGGCGTATGGAGGATTTCGCGAGACGCCTCGATGAGCGCATGCGTGAGCGTGGCGTCGAGCGCGGAATCGACCGCGACATGCCGCGCGAGCAGCCCGCGCCGCGCGCAGGCGACGAGCGGATGCGCCAGCTCGAGGAGCGCATCGAGCAGCTGCGCCGCGAGCTCGAGCGCGAGCGTTCGCGCTGACCGCGCGGACGAGATGGCGACGCGTGAGATCTCGCGTTCGTCAGAACGGCAGCGCGCCGAGATCGACATTCCCACCGCAGAGCACGACGCCGGCATCACCGATGCCGGCGTTCTGCTTGGCATGCATCCAGGCGCTGCATGCGACCGCGACGCCGACAGCGGCGCTTGGTTCGATCGTGAGCTTCATGCGTTCCCATGCGAGCCGCATGTAGGAGACGATCTCCTCTTCGGAGACGAGGACGATCTCGTCGACGAGATCGCGCACCACGGGAAAGGTGAGTGGTCCGAGCGCGGTGCGCAGGCCATCGGCGATCGTGACGGGCTTCATCGCGGGTTCGATGCGGCCGGAGTGCTTGGACGCGGCTGCATCGCCTGCGAGCTCGGGTTCGGCACCGATGATTCGAATGGACGGCTTGAGCGCCTTCGCGGCGATCGCGATGCCCGAGATGAGTCCGCCGCCGCCGAGCGGGACGATGATGGCGTCGAGTTGCGGGCACTCGTCGAGCAGCTCGAGTGCGATCGTGCCCTGGCCGGCAATCACATCGGGGTGGTTGTACGGCGGGATCATGGTGCCGCCCGTCTCCGCGATGACGCGCGCCGCGGTGGACTCGCGTGCCTCGAGCGTGGGCTCGCATTCGATGATCCGCGCGCCGTAGCCGCGTACTGCGGCCTTCTTCACCTCGGCGGAGTTCGAGGGCATGACGACATGCGCGTCGATGCCGCGCATGCGTGCCGCGAGCGCGAGCGCCTGCGCATGGTTGCCCGAGGAGTGCGTGACGACGCCGCGGGCGGCGTCGGCTTCGGACAGGCTGCGGACCGCGTTCGTGGCGCCGCGGAACTTGAAGGACCCGGTTCGTTGCAGGAGTTCGCACTTGAACCACAGGCGGCGGCCGCTCGCTTCGTCGAGCGTGGTGTTCGTGACGACCGGAGTGCGGTGTACGAACGGCTCGATCCGGCGGCGCGCCGCGCGGATCGTGTCGATGGTCGCGGCATGGTCGGCGGCAGGTGCGCTCTTGGCATCGGACGACATGCGGGTAGCCTATCCGCATGGCCACGGTGCGATCGCCTGCGATCCGCGTCTATCGCCGCGTCTCCACGCGGTTCGAGCCGCTGCGTGAATCGCTCCGGCGGGCGGACTTCCATGCGGTGGTTCCCCCCGATGCGCCGTCCGAGTGGGAGTGCACCGACGATCGCGGGACGCGCGTGCGGTACGAAGGCGGACTGGTCGTGGTCGAGGCGGCCGATGATGCGGCGGCCGAGGCGTTCGACTTGACGCACCGGGTGTCGATGCCATCGGATCACGAGGTGCCCGACGGCGGGGCTCCACCCGAGCGGATCATGGTGATTGCGGGAAGCGACGAATCGGGCAAGGGTGAGCGCGCGAGGCGGCTCGTGGTGGCCGCGGTCGCGGTGCCGTTGACGAGCGAGGAGGAGATGCTCGGGCGGGGCGTGCGCGATTCGAAGCTGTGCACGGAGGGGGAGATCGCGTCGCTCGCGCACTGGATCGGGCGGGAGTATGCGACGTTGGTCCGCGTGGTCGAGGCGGAGGATCGTGGCGCGGCGTTGTGCGCGCACGGGGAGAACGAAACCCGGCTGCTGGCGTCGATGCACGCGGAGTGTCTGCGCGGGCTGCATGGAACATGCGCGTTCGGACTCGCGAGGGTGGACCGGTTCGCGCCGGGAAGGCCGGTCGCACAGGCGCTGGGCGGGACCGCCGGATTTGGGGCGGGTGCATTCATCGTGGACGAGTGCGTGCGGGGCGAGCGGCATGTGGCGTGCGCGGCGGCCTCCATCGTGGCGCGTGCGCTCGTCCTCGGAGCCCCCGTCATCGGTGCCAGGCACGTGCCGTGCACAACCAGGCACTGAACGGCACGTGCCGTGCACCGACGGTGTGCGATCGAAGCCAATTCGTGTGACGGGTTTCCCGCTCTCGGCGACGGTGCCAGGCACGTGCCAGGCAGTGCCTGCCACCGCACGGCACGTGCCGTGCACCGTTCGTATGCTCTCGCGCATGACCGCCACCGACTCGATCCGCCGCCTCCACGAACACCGCCTCTGGACGCGCGCCAAGATCCTCGCCGCCGCCCGCACCTGTTCCGACGCCGAGCTGCGCAAGCCTGTCGACATGGGCATCGGCTCGCTCTTCGCGACCATCGTCCACCTCTGGGGTGCGGAGACCGTCTGGGCGAATGTCCTCGAGGAGGGTGACGCCGGCTTCGTCATTCCGGTCGCGGATGCCTTCCCCTCGCTCGCCGCACTCGAGGATGCGTGGATCCCGCTCGACGCGCGATGGGAGCGCCTGCTCGCCCGTGCCGACGACCCCGCCTTTCTCGCGAAGCCGATGAGCCGCATCCGCGACGGCAGGACCTACACGACCAACGCGCACGACATCTTCCTCCATGTCTGCACCCACCAGCACTACCACGCGGCGCAGATCTCCAACATGCTGCGGCAGATGGGGAAGAGCCTCGGGTCGAACGACCTGATCGTCATGGCGCGCGAACGGTGGCAGGGCTAGCCGCGCCGCCGCGCATGGTTGCGCTACACTGAACCCTCGCTCGGGGCGCGAACCGCATCCGCGGAACGCTGAGAAGCACCCGTTGAACCTGATCCGGCTCGCACCGGCGTAGGGAAGCGACCGGCCGCCGCAGCGCGCGCCGCTCCTTTCCCGCGCCGCCCGCACCGGATCGCGGATGAAGGAGCCAAGATGATCACTTCCTCGGACACCCTCGGTACCAGCTACGCGCTTCCCCTCGCGGGCGCGCACAACCCGTCGACGCACGCGCAGGGCACGACGCCCGGTTCGTTCGCGAGGCGCGCCGACATCGGCGGTCCGTTCGCCTTCGCGTCGCCCGACACTCCGGGCATGCCCGAGCCGAGCGCGAAGACCGCGTGGGACTTCCTTCCCGAAGGCTGGTCGACCGTCGAGCTCGCAGAGCCCTCGCACGCGGCGTGCACGAACTGCTGCGGCGATTCGCGCGCGTCCGTCGAGTTCGCGAACGCACGCGGCGAGTGGCGCCGCGTGATCTATCCGGCGTCGTTCGTGCCGATCACGCAGCTCGAGAGCGCGCGGCTCGGCATCGTCACGCCCGAGATGAAGCGCGTTGCGGAGCGCGAGCCGCACCTCACCGCGGAGCAGGTCCGCGACGAGATCGCCGCTGGCCGCATGGTGATTCCCGCGAACCGCACGCATCTCGGCTTCAACCTCGATCCCATGGCGATCGGCCGCGCGTCGAAGACCAAGATCAACGCGAACATGGGTGCGTCGCCCGTGTCGTCCGGCACCGATGAGGAGGTCGAGAAGCTGAGGTGGGCGGAGAAGTGGGGCGCCGACACCGTCATGGATCTCTCGACCGGCGGCGATCTCGACGCGTGCCGCGATGCGATCGTGCGCAACTCGACCGTTCCGATCGGCACCGTTCCGATCTACTCGATGATCATCGGCCGCAAGATCGAGGACCTCGACGAGGAGATCGTCCTCGCCACGCTCGAGCACCAGGCGCGGCAGGGCGTCGACTACTTCACGATCCACGCGGGCGTTCTCAAGGAGCACCTGCCGTTCATCCGCAAGCGCCTCATCGGCATCGTCTCGCGCGGCGGATCGCTGCTCGCGAAGTGGATGCTCGTGCACAACCGGCAGAACCTGATGTACACCGCGTGGGAGCGGATCTGCGAGGTGATGCGCCGCCACGATGTGACCTTCTCGATCGGCGACGGCCTGCGTCCCGGCGGACTCGCCGACGCGACCGACCGCGCGCAGCTCGCCGAGCTCGAGACGCTCGGTGAACTCACGGAGCGTGCGTGGCGCATGGGCGTCCAGGTGATGATCGAGGGCCCCGGCCATGTGCCCTTCGATCAGATCGAGTTCAACATGAAGCTGCAGCGGCGCCTCTGCCATGGCGCGCCCTTCTATGTGCTCGGCCCGCTGGTCACGGACATCTTTCCGGGCTACGACCATATCACGAGCTGCATCGGCGCGACCTCGGCCGGCTACCACGGCGCGAGCATGCTCTGCTATGTGACGCCCAAGGAGCACCTCGGCCTCCCCAAGAAGGACGATGTGAAGCAGGGCTGCATCGCCTACAAGATCGCGGCGCACGCGGCCGATGTCGCGCTCGGCATCCCCGGATCGCGCGACCGAGACGACGAGCTCACGAAGGCGCGCGCGGCGCTCAACTGGGAGAAGCACTTCGAGCTCAGCTTCGATCCCGACACCGCGCGTGCGTATCACGACGAGGACCTCGACGTCGACACCGACTTCTGCGCGATGTGCGGCCACGACTGGTGCAGCGTGCGCATCTCGAAGGAGATCCAGGAGTTCGCGTCCGGCAAGGACGAGGAGTACCAGCGCGGCAAGCCCGTGAAGAGCGCCGCGCTCACGGCGGAGCAGCAGGAGATCCTCGCGAAGCGCGGCGTGCTGAGCCCTGAGGAGATCCACAAGCTCGCGTCGAAGACGAAGAAGGCCGTCGGCGCGGCGACCGGCGAGAAGGCGTCGTGCCATTCGGACTATGTCGACCCCGACACCGCGAAGGCGGTGCAGGCCGAGAGAACGGGCGAGAAGCTGGTCCAGGTGAACCTCGCGCCCGCGTTCAACATCCCGAGCGGCGACCGCGTGGTGTGA
>JBEAQW010000313.1:0-4657 GCA_041163725.1 Planctomycetota bacterium | reverse complement strand
GTCGAGGGACCGTACAAGCCGGACCACTACCGGTACTGATCCGGAACCACGAATGGACCGACAGCCCCCGCGATGCGGGGGCTGTCCTTTTTCCAGTCGGTGCACGGCTCGTGGGGTGCGCCGTCGGATCTAGGAGGGCGTGCGTGCGGCCCAGAGGTTGAGCAGCTCCGTCTCGCGTGCCGCGTCGATTCCCGGCGCCCGTCCCGACCCCCACGCGAATCCCGCTGGTCGTTCGCCGGCCGTCGCCTCGAAGTCCGCCAGCGTGTCGCGCGCAGTCTCCGACAGCGGGCGGCACCGCAGTCCATGGGCAAGCGCCTTCGAGTTGTTCGCGCGGCCCGCGCCGTAGGTGTCCGGTCCCTGCGGAATCCACAGCGGCAGACCCATCCACGGCTGGACCTTCTGCTCGAGCAGCCATTCCTCGTCCACCCAGACGAACTCGACCGGGTTGGACATCGCCGCCTTGATGCCTGCGAGCATCTCCGGCATGGTCAGCGGTCCCTCCGGGCCATTCGCGATGTAGGTCCCTGCATGCCCATCCTCGACAAGCTTCAGCTGGAAGGCCGCGAGGTCGCGTACATCGATGAACTGGACGCGCGTCTCATCCGGCTTCTGCGCACGCGGAGCCAGCACCTTGCCCCCGCGCGCGATGCGGACCGGCCAGTAGGTGAATCGGAAGGTCGAGTCGCCGGGGCCGACGATCAGCCCCGGACGCACGATGCACGCCTTTCCGGGGCAGGCCGCCTCCGCCGCCTTCTCGCAGAGCGCCTTGAGCGGGCCGTAGGTGAGACCCGTGACCTGCTCGACGGTCTCATCCTCGATCGTCGCGACGGGGGTCGCCTCGTCCGGCGCCACCGAGTTGTCCATCCACACCGAGATCGTCGAGACGAGCTGGTACATCATCGTCACCGGTGCGAGCAGTTCCGCCGAGGCGCGCGTGATGCGCGGAACATACGACGAGTTGTCGATGACGGCATCGAACCGCTCTCCAGCCGACTTCATCCGCGCGACGAGTTCCTCGAGGCTCTTCAGTCCATCGCCCTTGGCCGGATCGCGGTCGCCCCGGAGCTGGCGGACCTTCGCGTACGCCTCGCCCGCGAAGCGCTCCGGATTCGTCTTTCCGCGGTTGAAGGTCGTGACCTCCCATCCCTTCGCGAGGGACTGGTCGACCAGATGTGGACCGAGAAAGCCGGTTCCGCCGAGGATGAGGATGCGCATGGCGGGAGCGTACTCGCGTCGGGCGCACCGGTTGACCGAACGGATAGGATTCGTCCCGCATGGAACGCCCGCGACCCGGCCCGAGCTCCTCGATGATGTTGATCGCCGCGGTCATCCTCGTCGGTCTCGGCATCTACATGAACTGGCCGCTCGGAAACGGCGACGACGCCGCATCGGGCGACGCTTCCGAAGGCATGCGGGAGGATGGCGCGGCGCGCTCCTTCGGCGAGCGCCCTCCGCAGCCTCGCGAAGACGGCTCCCTCCGTCGTGTCCGCATCTCGCCCGAGCGCCTCGACCTCGGCGTGATCTCGCAGTGCGGTCCCCGCGTGAAGCCCGAGGTCCTCCTGACGAACGACGGCCCCGAGCCGATCGAGATCCTCGGGTGGGTCGCGACCTGTTCGTGCGTCGCACCCGAGCTCGAGCCGGGCATCCGTCTCGCGCCCGGCGCGTTCATCAAGGTGCCGATCCGCCTCGATCCACTTGGACTCGGGGGGAAGAGCCAGCGACTCGACTTCCGTCTCGACGGCAACGCGCGGGGCGGAAGCGTGCGGATCGACTACGAGATCCGCAGTCCGATCCTGCCCATGCCGGTGATGGTCGTCCGCCCGGACCGCGAGGATGTACGCCTCGTCGATCTCGAGCGCGTCGACGAGGAGGGGAACGCGCTTGCCGAGGCGTTCTCCGTCCGCGGCGTGGAACCGCCCGTCGCGCGATTCGTCGGAACCGCCGGTGCGGGGCATGCGGCGATCGAGGTCGACTTCAAGGCGATCGATGCGCTTGCCGAGGCGAACCCCGGCAGCACGCTCTTCGATTGGGAGACGCGCAACGGGCAGACCCGCTGGAAGACCCTCGAGATCGAGGTCCTCACCGACAGCACCGCATGCGAATCCCTGCGCGTGCGCGTGCGGAACCAGTGACTCCACGGTTTGATTCCACGCACGGATTCCACGGACGGATTCCACCGATTCCGTCCGACGCGTCGGAAATCACTCGCCACGCCGCCATGACCCGACACGCCGCGCCGCGGTCTGCGCCGCGAGGCGCGCTCAGCACATCTCGACGAGCATCGTCACCGCGTTGCCGCCGCCGAGGCAGAGCGAGCAGATGCCGCGCTTGCCGCCCGTGCGCTTCAACTGGTGCACGAGCGTCACGAGGACACGCGCACCGCTCGCGCCGATCGGATGGCCGAGCGCGACGCCGCCACCGCAGATGTTCAGCTTCGACTCGGGGATCCCGAGGGGCTTGATGTCGGCGAGGACCTGCGCCGCGAACGCCTCGTTGATCTCGAAGAGATCGATGTCCGCGACGGTCAGGTTGTTCTTCGCGAGGATCCGCTCGATGCCGAGCTTCGGCGCGAAGAAGAGCTCCTTCGGGGCGACGCCCGCCGTGTTCGCGTCGACGATGCGCGCGAGCGGCTTCGCGCCGGTCTTCCTGAGGCCCTCGTCGCTCATCACGAGCACCGCTGCGGCGCCGTCGGAGATCTGGCTCGCGTTGCCGGCGGTGGCGGTGCCTTCCTTACCGAAGGCGGGCCGCAGCTTCGCGAGTCCCTCCGCCGTGCTGTCGCCGCGGATGCCCTCGTCGCTGTCGACGCCCGTCTTCGACATGCACTGCTCGGGGGAGAGCGCGACGATCTCGGCCTTGAAGTGACCGGCCGCGGTCGCGGCGGCGGCACGCTGGTGGCTCTGCGCCGCGAACCGGTCCTGTTCCTCGCGCGAGACGCCGTGCGTCGCGGCGATGTGGTCGGCGGCGCAGCCCATCGCCCACTTCTCGAATGCACAGGTGAGCCCGTCGGCCGCCATGTGGTCCTGCATGGTGGCCGGACCGTACTTCACGCCGTTGCGCATGTGGACCATGTGCGGCGCGAGGTCCATGTTCTCGACACCGCCCGCGAGGACGACATCGTTGTCGCCGGCGCGGACCGAGCGAGACGCCTGCATGACCGCCTCGAGGCCCGACCCGCAGACCTTGTTGACAGTGACCGCACTGATCGACTCGGGCAGCCCCGAGAGCAGCGCGACCTGTCGCGCGGGGTTCTGCCCGACTCCGGCCTGCAGCACATTGCCCATGATGCACTCGTCGACATGGTCGGCGGCACCCGGGCAGTCCTGGAAGAGCGCCTTGGCGACATACGAGCCGAGCACGGGGGCCGGAACCCTCGAGAGGCCTCCGAGGAACTTCCCGATGGGGGTGCGGCGCGCGGCGACGATGTAGGCGTTGGGCATGGTGTTCCTCGGACTTCGGATGGGCTTTTGGGGGAGTCCGCCGACTGCACAACCCGTGGCGGGGGGGCCGATGATAGCGAGGTCGGCGCATCCGCAGCCGACCGCGGTTTCCAGCCTTCAGGTGCCCCCCGATGCCCTCCCGACACGACTTCTCCGAGAACCTCATGAGCCTCCAGAGCCACATCCTGCTCGAGGAGGCCAAGCATCCGTCGGCGAGCGGTGACTTCACCTGGATCGTCAGCGCGATCTCGCTCGCGGCGAAGTCGATCTCGAACCATGTGCGCCGTGCGCGCCTCTCGGGTGCGATCGGGAAGATCGGCGAGACGAATGTGCAGGGCGAGGAGCAGCAGAAGCTCGATGTGATCGCGAACGAGGCCATCATGCGCTGCCTCGGCACGCGCGCATCCGTCGCGGTCCTCGCGAGCGAGGAGGACGACGAGCCGACGATCCTCCGGCGGGGTAACGAGGGTGGCAAGTACTGCGTGCTGTTCGATCCGCTCGACGGCAGCTCCAACCTCGACACGGGCGTCGGCGTTGGCACGATCTTCTCGATCCTCCGCAACGACCCCGCGATCGCCGACACGCAGGAAACCGTCTGCCAGCCGGGATCGCAGCAGGTTGCGGCCGGCTACGTGCTCTACGGCTCGTCGACCATCTTCGTCATCACGAGCGGCAACGGCGTCTCCCTCTTCGAGCTCGATCCGTTCATCGGTTCCTTCCTTCTCGTGAAGGACCAGGTGCGCATCCCCGAGTCGAACAAGGTCTACTCGGTCAACGAGGCATACGCGCCGACCTTCCCCGACGGCTACCGCAACTACCTCGCGTGGGCGCATTCGAACGGCTATTCGTCGCGCTACATCGGTTCGATGGTGGCGGATGTGCACCGCACGCTGCTCACGGGTGGTGTGTTCATGTATCCGCCGACGAAGAAGAATCCCGAGGGCAAGCTGCGCTACCTGTACGAGGCGAGCCCGATGGCGTTCATCATGGAGCAGGCCGGCGGCCTGGCGTATTCGGGCGACACCCGGACGCTCGACCATCAGCCACGGCGCGTGCACGAGCGCGTTCCCGTGCTGCTCGGCTCGTCGCACGAGGTGGAGCGCGTTCGACGCTTCCTCGGCTGAGTGCGGCGCCCCGCGCAGGAATGCGCGGTTATCGGTGATGCGACAGACGCTACAGAACGGGCGATGGGAAGAACTCGGGGGCTGCTGGCGGCCGAG
>JBEAQW010000312.1:0-8564 GCA_041163725.1 Planctomycetota bacterium | reverse complement strand
ACAACTGGTACGGACTCACCGCCGATGTGTCGGCGATGTACGGAGGCGCGTCGCTCTTCGCGTCGTTCTTCTACCACCAGACCGATTCGGGCGCGGCGTACATCCAGGGCGGAAACAACTTCACGCCCGCATCGGCCGCGGACATCGGAACCACCGAGGTCTGGGGCGCCACGCTGCAGGCGTCGTACTACCTGCTTCCCAACTGGGAGGTGTTCGGTCGCTTCGAGTACGGGTCGGCCAGCACCGGCGAACTCTCGAACATCACCGCGCCGACCGGCGCCACCTCGCTCGACAACGGGAACGACCTGATGCTCCTGTCCGTGGGCCTGAACTGGTACATCGACGGCGAGGACTTCAAGTGGACGAGCGATGTCGGCGTCTCGCTCGACAAGGTCGACGGCATCTGGTGGAACGGCAACAATGGTTGGCGCGCCTCGGGCGAGGAGCACGAGATCGTGCTCCGCACGCAGCTGCAGATGGCGTTCTGAGCCGGGAAACCTTGCCTCCCAACCCCTGAAAACACGCGAATGCGCCGCACGAAAGTGCGGCGCATTTCCTACACTCTCGGCCTTCCCTGAAGGTCGCGCGTCGCCGCTCCCGTCGGCGGCCCGCCGCCGGACCGAGCAGCCGAGACCATGCCCACAGCCGCCGCGAAGAACAACGCCTCGTCCGACAACTCGTCCGACAACCCGTCCGACGCCTCCACCGAAGCAGCGGTCATCCACCGCATCGAGGTCCGTCCCCGGCGGGGTCATCACGACACCCGTGGTGACGCCGTGCAGAAGGCGATCCAGGGACTCGGCCTCGCCCGGCTCCCGAGGAAGGTGGAGCATGCGTCGGTCTACCTGATCGAGGGTTCGCTCACGAGCCACGAGGTCGATCGCGTCGCCAACGAACTGCTTGCCGACTGCGTGACCCAGGCCGCCGAGGTGCATGCATCGACGCGCGCGTCGCGTCCCGGCGTTGCGCCGGGTGCCGCGGTCGTCGAGGTTCATCCGCTGCCCGGCGTCACCGATCCGGCGGCCGAGAGCGTCCAGGCCGCGATCCTCGCCCTGACTGGCCGCGAGGTTCGGGTCCGTACCGGCGACCGGTACGACCTTCATGGAGTCGACAAGGTCGTCGCGCGGACCGTCGGCGAGCGGCTGCTCGCGAACGCCGTGATCCACGCGATCCACACCGAGCCGTACTTCCCCTCGTCCTTTCCGACGGGCAAGCCGTACGAGCTCGCCGTCCGTTCGGTCCACATCACGAAGCTCGGCGACGCCGAGCTCGAGAAGCTCTCGCGCGAGGGACACCTCTTCCTCTCGCTCGAAGAGATGCGCGCGATCCAGGAGGAGTACCGGCGTGTCGGCCGCGAGCCCCGCGAGATCGAGCTCGAGACGCTCGCGCAGACCTGGTCCGAGCACTGCGTGCACAAGACGCTCAAGTCGACGGTGCGCTACCGCGAGATGTCGACCGACCCGATGTTCGCGGGACAGTGGTCGCTCGCGGAAGATGCCATCGGCCGCCCCAACCACGAGATCGCGCCCGACGGGTCCGTGCTTGTCCGCAATCTGCTGAAGTCGACGGTCGCGGCGAGCACGCACGAACTCATCGCCGACGGGATCGACTGGTGCCTCTCGGTGTTCGTCGACAACTCGGGCGTCGTGGCCTTCGACGACGAACATGCCGTCTGCTTCAAGTGCGAGACGCACAACCGGCCGAGCGCGATCGAGCCCTACGGCGGGGCGGCGACCGGCATCGGCGGCTGCATCCGCGACATCATCGGCACCGGACTCGGCGCGAAGCCGATCGCGGCGACCGATGTGTTCTGCGTCGCCTATCCCGATGTGGCCGAGGTGCCGTCGGGATGCCTCGATCCGAAGCGCATCCTCAACCAGGTCGTCGCCGGCGTGCGCGACTACGGGAACCGCATGGGTATCCCGACGCTCAACGGCGCGGTCTACTTCGACGACAACTATGTCGGCAATCCGCTCGTCTACTGCGGCTGCATCGGTCTCATGCCGCGCTCGTGCGTGAAGGGCGGCACGCGCGAGGGCGATGCGATCATCGCGGTCGGCGGCCGCACGGGCCGCGACGGCATCCATGGCGCGACCTTCTCGAGCGCGGAACTCACCGACAAGCACGCCGACGAGTTCAGCCACGCCGTGCAGATCGGCAACGCGATCACCGAGAAGAAGGTGCTCGATGCGATCCTCGCGATGCGCGACCGCGCGCAGGGCCCGCTCTACAACGGTCTGACCGATTGCGGCGCGGGCGGATTCTCGAGCGCCATCGGTGAGATGGCGGGCGAGATCGGCGCGGTGGTGCACCTCGACCGCGCACCCACGAAGTACGACGGACTCTCGCCGACCGAGGTGTGGATCAGCGAGGCGCAGGAGCGCCTCGTGCTCGCGGTTCCGGACGGAGCGATCGACGAGCTCGCGCGCATCTGCGCCGACCACGGCGTCGAGTGGTGCAATCTCGGGCGCTTCGGAAACACGAATGCGGAGGGTGGTCACGACATCGAGCTCCTCTGGCACGGAACCGAGGTCGGACGGCTGTCGTGCGAGTTCCTGCATGGTGCGATTCCGATGCCCGTCCGCGAGGCGGTATGGGATGCGTCGTGGGCCGCGCAGCAGCGGCAGCAGCGGCGCGCGCCCGTGTTCTCGCGCGACATGGCGCAGACGCCCGCCGACGCGATGCGCGTGCTCGGTGCGCTGCTCGCGCATCCGAACATCGCGAGCAAGGCCTGGATCATTCGACAGTACGACCACGAGGTGCAGGGCGGCAGCGTGCTGAAGCCGCTCGTCGGCGAGCCCGTCGGCTCGAGCGGCGGCGGTCCCGGCGATGCCGCGGTCATCCGTCCGCGCAAGGATTCCGATCGTGCGCTCGCGATCGCGAACGGTCTGGCGACCGGCCTCGCGAGCGAGCCGTACGCGATGGCGATCGCCGCGATCGACGAGTGCGTGCGCAATCTCGTCTGCGTCGGCGCCGATCCGACCCGTATCGCCATCCTCGACAACTTCTGCTGGCCGAGCTGCAAGGACCCGCGCAACATGGGTGCGCTGGTGCGCGCGTGCGAGGGTTGCTACGACGCGGCGAAGGCGTACCGCACGCCCTTCATCTCGGGCAAGGATTCGCTCAACAACCAGTTCGTGACCGAGGATGGGCGCACCATCCAGATTCCGCCGACGCTTCTGATCTCGGGATTCGCGCCGGTCGATCGCGATTCCCACGCCGTGTCGATGGATGCCAAGCGCGCGGGCTCGAAGCTGGTCGTGGTCGGCACGACGAGCGGTCGGCTCGGTGGATCGCACTTCGCGATGCTGTCGGGCATCGTCAACGCGCGCATCCCCGCGCCGAGCCTCGTCGACGGACCGCGCAATGCGGCGGCCGTCGCGCGGGCGATCCGAAGCGGGTTCGTGCGGGCGGCGCACGATTGCTCCGAGGGTGGCCTGCTCGTCGCCGCCGCCGAGATGGCGTTCAGCGGCGGGTTCGGCCTGTCGCTCGATCTCGAGGCGATGCCGGTCGACGGAGAGGTCACGCTCCTTTCGCGCTGCTTCGCCGAGGACGCATCGCGCTACCTGCTCGAGGTCGAGGAGAAGGATCTCGCCGCGCTCGCCGAGGCGCTCGGCGATGTGCCGCACGCGGTCATCGGATCGTTCGATGCGGGTGGCGAGCTCCGGATCGGAGAGGCTGCGGTCGGGGTCGGCGCACTCGGTCAAGCATGGTCCGAAGGTCTCGCCTGGTGAGCGCGAAGGAGAAACGCATGAAGGCACTCGTCATCACCGCTCCGGGCATCAACTGCGATCTCGAGCTTTGCGAGGCGTTCGAACTCGCCGGCTGCGAGGTCACGAGCGAGCTGCTCTCGCGCCTGTCGCGCGAACCGGCGCGCATCGATGGCTTCGATCTGATCGGACTGCCCGGTGGATTCAGCTATGGCGACGATGTCGCCGCGGGCAGGATCATGGCCGCGCTCATACGCGAGTCGGTCTATCCGGCGCTCGCCGCCGCGATCGCACGCGGCGTGCCGATGATCGCTCCATGCAACGGATTCCAGATCGCCGTGCAGGCGGGGCTTCTCCCCGGCCCCGCGGCGGATGAGTCGTGGAGCGAGACGGCGTGCGAACCGACGGTCGCGCTGGCGCAGAACGCGACCGCGCGCTTCAACGACATCTGGACCACGATGGAGGTTCCCGTCGACACGCGCTGCGTGTGGACGCGCGGCCTGCGCATGGACGCGGAGACCGCGCTCATGCCATGCGCGCACGGCGAGGGCCGGTTCGTCGCCGACGAGGAGACGATCGAACTCCTCGAATCCAACGGACAGATCGCCGTCCGGTACGGCAAGCACGACCACTTCAACGGATCGATCAACCGCATCGCGGGTATCTGCGATGCGACGGGGCTCGTGTTCGGCCTCATGCCGCACCCCGAGCGCTACCTGCGCTGGACGCAGCATCCGCGTTGGACGCGCCTGTCGGCGGCGCAGCGCACCGGCGACACGCCCGGACTCCAGATGTTCAGGAACGCCGTCGCGCACGCCGCACAGGCGCGCACGGTCACGGGAGGCACGCGATGACGGCGACTGCTGCGAAGACGCTCCGATGCGCCACGGTCGGCGTGGGCAAGATGGGTCGGCACCATGCACGGCTCTACGCGACCACGGAGGGCTGCGATCTCGTCGGCGTCGTGGACGGCAACGCCGAGCGCGCGGCGAAGATCACCGAGGAGTGGGGCGGCAAGGCGTTCGGCAGCGTGCAGGAGCTCATCGAGCACGGCGTCGACGCGGTGACGGTGGCGACGCCGACGGTCACGCACCGCGCGATCGTCGAGCCGCTGCTCGAGGCGGGCGTCGCATGCCTCGTCGAGAAGCCGCTCGCGCCCGATGTCGCCGAGGCGCGCGCCATCGCCGACACCGCCAAGCGCACGGGTGCGCTGCTGCAGGTCGGGCATGTCGTCCGCTACGACCCCGTCATGGTCGCTGTGCGCGAGCTCCTCGCGGGCGGCACGATCACGCCGCGGTTCATCGAGATCGATCGCGTGAGTCCGATGACCTTCCGGTCGGTGGATGTGGGCGTCGTCCTCGACATGATGATCCACGACCTCGATGTGCTGCTCATGCTCATGGGTGCCGAGCCGGAGGAGATCCACGCGAACGCGGTGTGCGTCGTCGGCGAGGCCGAGGATGTCTGCAATGCGCGCCTCGTCTTTCCCGCGGGCAAGGACGGCATCCGCTGCACCGCGAATGTCACCGCGAGCCGCCTCGCGCTCAAGACCGAGCGCAAGATCCGCCTCATCAGCGAGGATGCGTATGTGTCGGCCGACTTCGTCGAGAAGAAGGGCACCGTGGTCCGCAAGACCGCGAACGCGTCGCAGCTCGAGGATGTGCGTGCGCGGCTGCGCAAGGGCGAGGATCTCTCGGGTGTGAACTACCTCGAGCTGATCGCGATGGAGCCGCTTCCGGTCGGTACGGGCGAACCCCTCAAGCTGCAGCTGCTCGACTTCCTCGACGCCGTCCGCACGAACCGTCGGCCGCTCGTCAACGCGGAGGACGGCTTCGCCGCGGTCCGCACCGCGGAGCGCATCGTGTCGGCGGCGCGCGACGCGGGATCGAGGATGGTGTGAGCGAGCCGCGTCCGTCTCCGTGCGAGAAGCACTGGATCGGTTCGCATCTCTCGACCGCGGGCGCGCTGCGCGCGGCGATCGACGAGGCGGTGTCGTTCCGTTTCGGCGCCGTGCAGATCTTCACGCGCAACCAGCGGCAGTGGACGCCGAAGCCGCTCGCGGAGGACGAGGTCGCCGAGTTCCACGCCGCGCGCAAGGGCACGATCTTCGAGGACGGGCGGCGACTCGTCAGCCACAACAGCTACCTCGTGAACCTCGCGTCGCCCGATGCGGGCAACCTCGCGAAGTCGATCGCGTGCGAGCGCACCGAGCTCGAGCGTTGCGAGCAGCTCGGCGTGCCGGTGTCGGTCGCGCATCCCGGTGCGCATCTCGGAGCGGCGAGGAAGCCGAAGGATCCGAACGACCTCGACGCGGAGCCGGGTGAAGACGAGCTCGCTGGTCTCAGGCGCATCGCCAAGGCCATCGACGGGATCCATCGCGATCTCAAGGGATACAGGGTCCGCATCGCGCTCGAGACGACCACCGGCTCGGGAACGAATCTCGGCTACGCGTTCCATCACCTCGGCCGGATTCGCGACATGGTGAAGGAGCCCGAGCGGATCGCGTACTGCATCGACACATGCCATGTGTTCGCGGCGGGCTACGATGTCTCGTCGCCGGCGAAGGCGAAGGCCGTGCTCGAGCGCTTCGACGCCGAAGCCGGTCTCGCGCATGTCGGGGCGCTTCACATCAACGACTCCGAGGCGGCCTTCGCATCGCGGAAGGATCGACACGCCCACATCGGCGAAGGCTTGTGCGGGGACGCCTGGTTCAAGGCAGTGCTCCGCCATCCTGCATTCGCGATGGTCCCGAAGAACCTCGAAACGGAAAAGGGCGATGCCCCCGACGGACGGCCGTGGGATATCGTCAACGCCGAGCGGCTCGCGGCGCTCGCGGGGTCGAAGTGACCGCGCGGCAGGTCCGGTGGATTGAAGCCGATGCCCGCCAAAGCCCGATGGAACTGCCTCATGGACGCCTGCACGAATCTCCCTGACGGACTCCGGTCCCGATCGACACCGCTCGCCGTCCTGTCGGCCGCGCTGCTCACCGCGTCCGCCTGCACGACGCGGGCACCGCTTCCCACCCAGCCGGTCACGACCCCCGAGCTCGCTCCGCGCGCCGAGCAGCCGGCGCTCGAGGTCCGCGTGAAGCCGAACGAGTCGGAGAGCGCGCGGCTCGGTGTTGCGCGCGGGGCCACGGCTGCCGATGACTACGACACGGCGCTGCGCCTCTTCCGCGAGCTGCTTGCCGAGAATCCGACGCTCGCCGAGGCCTACACCGGGATCGGCGAGGTGCACGAGTCGCGCGGCGAACTCGAACTCGCGGAACCCGCCTACGCACGGGCGGTCTCGCTCGACCCGGGCGACTTCACCGCGGTGTCGAGCCATGGCCGCGTCCTCGAGGCGCTCGGACGCGCGCGTGATGCGGTCAAGGCGTTCCAGCGCGCGCTCATGATCCGCCCACGCGACCTCGATTCGAACCTCGCGATGTCGCGGCTGATGATCTTCACCGGCCAGGCCGAGAGCGCGGTGGTCTTCGCCGAGCGCGCCGCGCGCATCGATCCCGAGAACGGTGCCGCCCGCCTGCAGCTTGCGCGCGCCTACCTCGAGGCCGGGCGCGGTGGCGATGCGATCCGCGAGTACGAGGCGGCCTGCGAACTCGTCGATCCGCCTGCGGATGTGATGTTCGCGCTCATCAATGCGTATGCACGCGAGCTCCGCTACCAGGAGGCGGCGAATGCGGCCGAGGCGCTCACGCGCACCGAGCCTTCGGCGGCAGCCTACGAGCGGCTCGGTTGGACGCTGTTCCGCCTGAACCGGTACCGCGAGTCCGACGAGGCGTATCGCCGCGCGATCGAGCTCGATCCGGAGTACTGGCCTGCGCTCAACGGAGCGGGAATCAACGCGCTCAACGCCTGGATCCAGGCGGGCAAGCCCGACAACGACGCGCGCCGCTACGAGGCACGCACCATGCTGCAGCGCTCGCTGCGCGCCAATCCCGATCAGCCGAAGCTCACGGCGCTCCTGTTGAAGTACCGGCCGTGAGCCTCTTCCTCCAGTGAACCCGCGCACGAACGCGAACACGAACCATGCCTGACGCCAGCCCCGTCGACCCCACGCTCCTCGAGTTCTTCGACTCGCCGACCGACTCGCCCTTCGTGATCGAGCATGTGAGCGAGGAGTTCACCTCGGTGTGTCCGAAGACCGGCCACCCGGACTTCGCCCACATCATCCTGCGCTACGAGCCTGCGGCGGTGTGCGTCGAGCTGAAGAGCCTGAAGCTCTACTACCAGAGCTTCCGCAACGCCGGCATCTTCTACGAGGCGGTCACGAACCGCATGCGCGACGACCTCGCGTCGGCGATGAGCCCGGCATGGATGCAGATCATCACCGTCTGGAAGGGGCGCGGCGGTATCCGCTCGCGCATCGTCGCGACCCATGGCCGCGTTCCCGATGCATGGGTGACCAGGCTCGACGCCTGAACGCGCCGTGGATTCGCGGGGCCTGCCGCGCGGCACCGCCTCGTGACAGCGCACCACGGCGAATGACAACGGGCGCGCCCCGAAGGACGCGCCCGTTGTGGATGACGCTCGTTGACGCGCCTGCGCGCGCCAGCGGATCGTGGAGATCAGCGGCGACGGCGGCCAGCGAGGCCCGCGAGGCCGAGGAGCGCGAGGGCGCCCGGGCCGGGGACCGCGTTGAACTGCACATTGTCGAGGCGGTTGTTGCCAGCCGAGCTGGTCGCACCGTCGACGGTGAGACGCACGAAGGCGGTCGAAGCGCCGTCGAGCGCGTTCAGCGTGCCGAGGGTCGCGGTGAAGAAGCTCGTGACATTCGTTCCCGAGACGGTCTCGAAGTCGGTGAAGGTCGCGCCGTCGGTGCTCCACGACCAGACCTGGCTGTTGAAGCCGGTCG
>JBEAQW010000311.1:0-7436 GCA_041163725.1 Planctomycetota bacterium | reverse complement strand
CGGCGAGTCCGAGCGTCGCGAGCCGTTCGAGCAGGATGCCGATCTCGTCGTCGAGGTGCTCGAAGATCGCGCGATACTCGCGCTCATGGGTGCGCAGCGCGAAGTCGGATCGCGGGAACGGAGCGAGCATCTCGTCGCGCACGCGGGCGTCTCCCTGATCGAACGGATGCGCGGCCATCGCGTTCGGCGCGAGGCGGATCGAATCGACCGGCCGCGTGTCGAGGTACGCCTGCGGCGCCTGACGCGGATCGTGGGGTGCGTGGTAGGACACGAACGCGAAGAAGGGACGCGAAGGACCGGATCGCGCATGCTGCTCGAGGAAGGCGACCGCCTCGTTCGTCCACCGCTCGGACGAATGCACGACTCGGTCGCCGACCGTGAGCCAGTGCCCCTGGCGCGTGGTGTCGCCGGCGGACCATGTGTCCGGTGCGCCGTCCGCCGGCGGCCGCTGGTACGCGTCGCCCTTCTGATCGGTCGAGGGCAGGAACCCGCCCGCATGCGCACCCTCGATCTCGAAGCTCCGCGCGAAGCTCTCCTCGCCGTTGTGCCACTTGCCCGTTCCGAAGGTGGCGTAGCCCGCCGCGGCGAAGACCTCTCCCCAGAGCGGGTACTCCGAACAGTTGTCGGGGCCACGCGTCCAGAGATTCCGGCCCGTCATGATCATCGCGCGGCTACCGACGCAGATCGCGCCGTGCGGACTGCCCATATGGACGGTGTTCACGAAGGCCGTGCCACGCGCGACGAGCGCATCGAGGTGTTCGGTCGACGCCGCATCGCCGCCGAGCGCGCCGATCGCATCGGGACGAACATCGTCGGCGAGGATGAAGAGGATGTTCGGGCGGGAGTTCGGGCGGGTGGTGGGCTTCGCCGTGACTTCAACCGTGGCCTCAACCGTGTCTTCAGCCGTGGCTTCGGCCGTGACTTCGGCCGTGATTTCCACCGTGGCCTCAGGCGTGATCCCGCGATCGGCCTTCGCAGACGGCGGGCTCGCGCAGCCTGCGTGCAGCGCGCCCGAGAGGGCGGCGGTGATGAAGGTGAGCAGCGATCGTTGCGTCGGTTCCATCGCGCGCGATCGTAGCGCATGCGGCAGCGCGCGCCGGATCGCGGTGGCTTCCCCTACGGCTCCCGCATGATCGGTCGCGATCCTCGGAGCGTGGCGGACGACGCGCACTCCCAGCCGAAGCCGCAGGCGTGGCATGCCATGTCTCGCGATCGCCTGCTCGGTCTCGTGGGTTCCGCCACAGGCGGGCTTGGCCGCGCGGAGGCGGCGCGGAGGCTGGCGCGCGATGGACCGAACGAGCTCCCTGCGGCTCCGCCTGTGCGCCTCGCGCGCGTGATGCTGCGGCAGGTGAGGAATCCGCTCGTCGTCGTGCTCGGCGCGGCGATCGTCCTGTCGCTCCTCGCCGGCGCCCACACCGACGCACTCTTCATCGCGGTGGTGATCGCGGTCAATGCAACGATCGGTGGCGTGCAGGAGTGGCGCGCGGAGCGCAGCGCCGCGTCGCTCTCGCTGCTACTGCGCGTACGCGCGACCGTCGTGCGCGACGGCGAGCCGATCGAGATCGACGCGCGTGAGGTCGTCGTCGGCGATGTGCTGCTCGTCGAGTCCGGCTTCCATGTCGCCGCCGATGCCCGTCTGCTCACCGAGTCCGGCCTCGAGGTCGACGAGTCGCTCCTCACCGGCGAGTCGACGCCGGTCGCGAAGGACGACGAGTGGATCGCCGATTGCCCGGATACCGCGCTCGCCGACCGCACGAACATGCTCCATTCGGGCACATCCGTCGTGCACGGTCGCGGTCGCGCCGTGGTCGTCGCGACAGGCCTCCAGTCCGGCATCGGCCGCCTCGCACGCGATGTCGCGGCGGCCGCGGCGGGAAAGCCGCCGCTCGTCGAGCGGCTCGAGCGATTCAGCCGCGTGATCGGAATCTACTCGCTCGCAGCGGCGGTCCTCGTCGTCGGGATCGGTTGCCTGCTTCGCGGCTACGGTCTCGCGGAGATGGCGGTCTTCGGCGTGGCGCTTGCGGTCTCGGTGATTCCCGAGGGCCTGCCCGTTGCGATCACGATCGCACTGGCGGTCGCGACACGGCGCATGGCGAAGCGTGGCGTGATCGTGCGCAGGCTCGACGCGGTCGAGGGTCTCGGCAGCTGCACGCTCGTCGCGAGCGACAAGACCGGAACGCTCACCTGCAACGAACTCACCGTCCGCGAGGTCCGGCTCGCCTCGGGGCGCATCATGCGGATCGGCGGAGAAGGGTTCCTTCCCGAGGGTTCTGTCGAGCCTGCGCCCGACGAGCTCGATGCCGGGGAGCGCGCGGAGCTCGCGCGGATCACCGAGGTCGCCACGCTCTGCAACGAGGCGAGCCTGCATCGGACCGCGCGCGGGTGGACGCAGCGGGGCGACCCGACCGAGGTCGCGCTTCTCGTGCTCGCACGAAAGCTCGGCGTTTCGCGCGAGGAGATGCTCGCGAAGCATCCCGAGATCGGCCGCGTCGCGTTCGAGCCCGAGCGCCGCTTCGCACTCGCGACACACGCGTTCGATTCGGTCGTACGGACGCTTGCGAAGGGAGCGCCCGAGCAGATCGCGCTCATGTGCGCGGACGGTGGTGGCCCCGATCTCGAGGCGGCGCGTGCGATGGCCGCCTCGGGACTGCGCGTACTCGCGATCGCGACGAAGGACACTACGCCCGGCGGCGATGGCGACTGCGCGGCAGATGCGCCCGCGGCTGCACCGCATGAATCCATCGGTTCCATCGATGGGCTTCGCGCCGTCGGACTCGTGGGGATGATCGACCCGCTGCGCCGCGGCGCGCGCGATGCGGTCGCGCGCTGCCGCGAACTCGGCGTCCGCACGATCCTCGTGACCGGCGATCATCCCGGGACGGCGCTGGCGATCGCGCGCGAACTCGGCCTCGCGGAGCGCGCCGACGAGATCATGACCGGCGCCGCCTTTGACCTGCTCTCCGACGCGGAGCTTGACCGTGCGCATCGCGATGGCACGGCCAGCGTCTTCGCGAGGTTCAATCCGACGCAGAAGCTCAGGCTCGTCGAGTCGGCCCGCCGTACCGGCCAGTTCGTGGCGGTCACCGGCGACGGCGCGAACGACGCCCCCGCGCTCAAGGCCGCGAACATCGGCGTCGCGATGGGACGCGGCGGAACCGACGCCGCGCGCGATGCGGCGGACCTCGTGCTCGTCGACGACGATTTCGCGACCATCGTGGCCGGTGTCGAGGAGGGACGCACCGCCTTCGCCAACATCCGGAAGGTGATCTTCCTTCTTCTCTCGACGAACGGCGCCGAGGCCTTCATGGTCATCGGATCGCTCCTCGTCGGACTGCCGCTCCCGCTCCTGCCGACGCAGCTCCTCTGGCTCAACCTCGCGACCGAGGGCCTGCAGGATGTGGCCCTCGCCTTCGAGCCCGCGTCGTCGAACGGCGCCGGGACAGCCGCACCGCCCGTCCGCCGCTCGATCTTCGACCGCTGGATGATCGAGCGCCTCGTCGTCGGTTCGCTTGCCATGGGCGCGATCTCGTTCGCCGCCTTCTGGTCGATGATCGCACGCGGCGTACCCGAGGCCGAGGCGCGCATCACGCTGCTTCTGCTCATGGTGCTTCTCGAGAACATCCAGGCAGGGAACGCCCGCTCCGAGCACCGGCTGCTCCTCGGGATGAAGCCGTGGGGAAATCCGCTGCTCCTCGCGGCGGTGCTGGGATCGCTGGCCCTGCAGGTCGTCGCGATGCACTGGGGGCCGCTCGCGGGCGTGCTCGAGATCGCGCCGGTGCCGCTCGCGACCTGGTTCGAGTGCGCGCTGCTCGCACTCGTTCTGCTCGCGGTCATGGAGCTCCATAAAGTCGTTCGGCGTCCGCGTCGCTGACGGCTTTCCCCGATCCCGGTCGGAGGGCGCGGACTGGCGGAGGAATTCGCGCGGGGCGGGGAGGCGGGACCTTGCGCGGACCCGCGCATCCTGTTCGGATGCGCAGGTGCGGGGAACGATGGAACGCATCGCAACGGCGCGCCGCGCCTGACCGCCAGACACGGAGAATCGCATGCAGCACAGTTCGAACCAGCTGAAGTCGCAACGGGTTGTCATCGTCGGTGGAGGAAGCGCCGGCATCTCCGTGGCCGCGCGGCTTGCGCGCAAGGGCGCGCGCGTGCAGATCATCGAGCCGTCGGAGACGCACGACTACCAGCCGCTCTGGACGCTCGTCGGCGCGGGCGTCCTTCCGCGCGAGGCGGCGCGGCGCAGCGAGGAGAGCCTGATTCCGTCGGGGGTCGAATGGGTGCGCGAGTACGCGGCGTCGTTCGATCCCGATGCGAACGAGGTCGTCACGCGCAGCGGGCGGCGACTCGGCTACGACGCGCTCGTGGTCGCGGCCGGACTGCAGCTCGACTGGGGCAAGGTCAAGGGGCTGCAGGGTGCCGTCGGTTCGAACGGGATCTGCTCGAACTACTCCTACGACACCGTCGGCTCGACCTGGGAGGCGATCCGCGGCTTCCGCGGCGGTGATGCGGTGTTCACCCATCCGGCCACGCCGATCAAGTGCGGCGGTGCGCCGCAGAAGATCATGTACCTCGCCGAGGACGCGTTCCGTCGCCAGGGCGTGCGCGACAAGGCGCGCATCCACTTCTACTCGGGAGAACCTTCGATCTTCAAGGTCGAGAAGTACGCGGCCGCGCTACGCGCCGTCATCGAGCGGAAGGGCATCGAGCCGCCGCACTTCCGCCACAGCCTCGTCGAGGTCCGTGTCGACGCCCGCGAGGCCGTGTTCGAGGATCTCGAGGCGAAGAAGGAGGTCGTCCAGCACTTCGACCTGCTTCATGTCACGCCGCCGATGTCGGCCCCCGACTTCATCAAGTCGAGTCCGCTCGCGGCCGCGACCGGCTGGGTCGAGGTCGACAAGCTCACCTGCCGCCATGTGCGCCATCCGCGCGTGTTCGCGCTCGGCGACTGCTCGAGTCTCCCGACGAGCAAGACGGGTGCGGCGATCCGCATGCAGGCGCCGGTGGTCGCGACGAATGTGGTCGATGTGCTCGAGGGTCGCGAGCCGAGCGCGCGCTACGACGGCTACACCTCGTGCCCGCTCGTCACGGGATACGGCTCGCTTATCCTCGCCGAGTTCGACTACGACGGAAAGCCCGCGGAGACCTTCCCCTTCAACCAGGCGAAGGAGCGCTGGAGCATGTATCAGCTCAAGCGCTGGCTGCTGCCGCAGCTCTACTGGCACGGCATGCTGCGCGGCCGCGCGTGAGCCGATCCCGTCGCCGCGCATCCATGCCCGGACGGGCTACGGTCGCAGCGCCTTCGCCACGCGTCGCCAGATCCAGGCCACCGCGGCGACGCCCGCGAGCGTGAACACCAGGAACACGATGAGCCCTGCGGTCGTGCCGACCTCGCCGTGGCGTTCGAGCGCACGCGCGTCACCCGCGATCGACCAGCGCGTCGACTCGCGCAGGAGCGTCGCGCCGATCCAGAACGCGGTCGTGCCGATCGCCGCCATCAGCGTCCCGATGCGCACGGGGCGCGCGCGCCACGCCGCCGCGGACCAGCCCGCGATCGCGACGCCCATGCCGATGAGGAGCACGGTCCACCACGGTGTCGCCGCCGGCGCTTCGATGCCGGCGGTCGAGAGCGGACCACGGAGTACGGGGCCCGCCAGCGCGAGCGCCGCGATTCCCGAGACGATTGCGGTGATCGCGAAAGGGCGTGTGGCCGCCGATGCCTCCTCGGGGGTGCAGCCCGTCGCTCCCGCGCGCATCTGTGCGAGCAGGAGCAGCGGGAAGGTCGCGAGCGACGCCGCGACGAAGAAGGCGAGTCGCGGCAGGATCGCGGGGCTCGCGTACAGCATGCGCTTCTCCTCGTACTGCAAGGGCCACGCCGCGCGATCGAGGGACAGCAGATGGTTCTCCACCCAGGACCATGCGACGAACAGCACGCACGCCGCGATCGAGATCGCGATCAGCGCCTGCAGCGCCGTGCGGCCGGCCACGCGCCTCGACTTGAGTAGGTAGAGCAGGTAGAACGCGGCGATCAGCACCGGCAGGATCGCCATCCAGCGGTGGAACGACAGCAGGTTCGCCGTGTAGAACTCCTGCTGATACAGGATCTGCACGAAGAGGAGCGGCGCGATGCCCGCGGTGATCGCGGCCGAGAGCGCCGACGGCATCCAGTCCTTCAGCACTCGCGCGCTCGGTGAGGTGGGGGCGTCGCCACCGAGTCGTCGGCGTACCCCCGCAAGCCCGAGCAGCAGCGCGCCGCCGAGCACATACGACATGAAGGCCACATGCAGGAGCAGCGTCGTCGCGTAGAGGACGACATACCACACGCTCGGCGCCGGGAGATCAAAGGGAAACGGCGTGTTCATCGCGCGCCTCCCGTCGCCGTCGGGCCGTCCGCGGCCACGGCCTGCGTGCGCTCGTCCCAGGGCGGCGCGTTGCCCGTCGCAGGCGCGGTGCCCGCGCGGTCGAGCCATGCGCGGATCTGCGCGAGCACCGCCGGGTCGCGGCTCTCGCTCCACGCTGCGGGCCGCCGCGCGCTCTCCCAGCGCACATACTGGACGAGCGCCTCGAGCTCCTCGGCCGTTCCAGCGAACGGCGGCATGAACCCCTTCGTCCACTGGAGCTGGGCGACCATCATCCTCTGCTGCTCGGGACTCCACGCGCGCATGAGATGCGTCAGTCCGTTCGCGCCACGGACCGTGTGGCATACCGCGCACTGCGCGCGGTAGGTCAGCGCGCCGAGCACGAGCTGGTCGTTCGGGTAGGCGTCTGCGTCGCGAAGCGGGAACGGGTCGTCCGTCGTGCATCCGATCTCGCGTAGCCGCGCGACCTGCTCGGGCGCGATCGAGTTGCTGTAGAGCACCTCCCGGATCGAGAACGGCTTGCGCACGCCCTCACGCACGAACTCGCCGCCCGCGGTCGCGCCGAAGGCGAGCGCCAGCAGCAGCGTGGCCGTCGCGCCGTTGATGTACAGCTTCTGCCGCCAGAGCCCGACGATCGCGTAGCCGCCGACGAGCACGCTCGCGCCCACGGCGATCTGCATGAACATCATCATCGCCACGCTCCCGCCGAGCACCCACTCGCGGCTGTCGTCCGGCATCGCCGCGAGGAACCACAGGCCCAGCACGGGCATCGCGAGCATCGGCAGCATGAAGCGCGCGCTCCGGTTGATGAGACGCGTGCGCTCCTCGCGCGAGAGTTCCGGCATGGTGTTCACGATCACCGCTGCGACGAGCCCCGCGATCACGAGGCATGCGATCGTGCGGTAGAACAGGCTCGGCCAGAAGGTCGCGTTGAAGAAGCCCGCCCAGATGTTCCCGGTCGCGATCCAGTCGCCCGGCGTGAGCTGCCACGACAGGATGCCGTTGATCCAGAAGAGCGAGCCCCATCCGGCGATGCTGTAGATCACCAGGAGCGTGAACCGCGTGCGGTCGTCGAGCACC
>JBEAQW010000310.1:0-4011 GCA_041163725.1 Planctomycetota bacterium | reverse complement strand
ACTGGTCGCGGGCCGCGATCCCGTTCTGCCTCATGCTCGGCGCGTTCGGCAAGAGCGCGCAGATCCCGCTCTACGTCTGGCTTCCCGACGCGATGGAAGGCCCGACCCCGGTGTCGGCCCTCATCCACGCGGCGACCATGGTCACCGCGGGCCTCTACCTCATCGCGCGCCTCTACCCGCTGTTCGAGCTCCACCCGGCGGCGCTTTCGACCGTCGCGTGGGTCGGCTGCCTCACGGCGCTCCTCGCCGCGACGATCGGCATGGCGCAGTACGACATCAAGCGCGTGATGGCGTACTCGACCGTCTCGCAGCTGGGCTACATGTTCCTCGGCCTCGGCGTCGGCACGACCTTCGGCGCGGTCTACCACGTGTTCACGCACGCCTTCTTCAAGGCGCTGCTCTTCCTCTGCTGCGGCGCGATCATGCACGGCATGGCGGGCCAGCTCGATCTCCGCAAGATGTCGGGCCTGCGCAACGTGAAGGGTTTCGGCGTGATCAGCTGGACCTTCCTCGTCGGCTGCCTGTGCCTCGCGGGCTTCCCCTTCACCTCGGGCTTCTTCAGCAAGGATTCGATCATCGCGCAGGCGTTCGGCTCGGCCGATCCCTCGATGAACCTGCTGGGGTGGATCGCGGTGTTCACGGCGTTCCTGACCGCCTACTACACCTTCCGCGTGTGGTTCCGCGTCTGCGGCGGGCCGGTCAAGTACGAGCCGGGCGACGAGCTGCACGGGCACGGCGACGACGACCATGGCCACGGTCACGATGCGCATGGCCACGACGCGCATGCGCACGGTGGTCACGGGCACGGACATGGCGAATGGCATCCCCACGGACCCCGCCTGGCGATCAACGGCGTGCTGCTGGTGATCTGCCTCGGGGCCATCCTGGCGGCGGTCCCCGCCTACATCGCGATGTCTGGTGGGCACAACTGGGTCGAGGACATGGTCCTCCGCTCGTCGGCCGCCGCCGGCGTGCCCGCGCATCACGAGGCGGGCGCCGAGCACGCGCATCACGCGCTGTCCTTCACGGGCATCGCCGACGTCCACATGGCGACCAGCGTCGTCGCGAGCGCCGCGGGCATCCTCGGCATCCTCGTCTCGCTCTACTTCCACCTCCTCAACCGCGGCGCTGCCGACAATCTCCGCCGCCGGCTCCTTTCGAACGGACTCACGCGGTGGCTTCCGCTCGCGATGGAGAACAAGTGGAAGGTCGACGAGGTGTACCACGCGCTCGTCCGGCTGCCGGCGTGGGTGCTCGGCCACGTGCTCCACTTCGTCGACAAGTCCGTCATCGACGGCATGATGGTGAACGGCACCGCGCGCATCCCGGCCGAACTCGGGCGCGTCTTCCAGCCTCTCTACAACGGCGCGCTGCAGGGCTACGCCGCGACCATGGCGGGCGGCGTCGCGCTGATCGCCGCGTGGGTCTTCTGGCTCTGGCTGTCGGGCTGGTGACGCCCCTCCGACGCAGCGCACGACGACCGAACCCGAGACCGACTCCGCACGGACCGAACTCCCGATGCTCGCAACCCTCTCCTTCCTCCTGATCCTCCTGCCGGTCGCCGCCGCCGCGGCTGTCGCGCTCGGTCCCTCGCGCCTGGCGAAGTGGACCGCGACCTTCGCCACCCTCGTGGTCTTCGCGGTCTCGCTCGCGTTCGCGTTCGACTTCCCGGGCTGGAGCGACGGCTCGTTCGCGCCCACGGACGCCTCGATCGCGGTCATGCCGTCGCTCGGCGTGACGCTCTCGCTCGGCACCGACGGCGTCGGCGTCCTCCTCGTCCTGCTCACGACCTTCCTGATGCCGCTCGCGATGATCGGCTCGTTCACGGCGGTCACCGAGCGCGAGAAGGAGTACTACGCCTGGTTCATGCTGCTCGAGGCTGCGATGCTCGGCGTCTTCCTCGCGAAGGACGCCATCGCCTTCTACACCGCCTACGAGTTCACGCTCGTCCCGATGTACTTCCTCATCGCGATCTTCGGTGGCCAGGACCGCCGCGCCGCGAGCGTCAAGTTCTTCCTCTACACCTTCTTCGGGTCGCTCCTGACCCTCTCGGGCATCATCTACATCGCGGCGCAGAACGCCGCCGCGTCGGGCGCCTGGAGCTTCGACCTCGCGACCCTCGCGGAGTTCTGCTCGACCTCGATGTCGGCGACGCAGCAGTACTGGGTCTTCATCCTGCTCATGGCGGGCTTCGCGGTGAAGGTGCCGTTCTTCCCGGTGCACACCTGGCTTCCGCTCGCCCACGACCAGGCGCCGACGGCGGGATCGGTCATCCTCGCAGGCACGCTCCTCAAGCTCGGCACCTACGGCGTGTACCGCATCGCGCTTCCCGCGGCGCCGGTCGGCGGCGTCGAGCTCAACCAGTTCCTGGCGGCGCTGTGCGTGATCGCGATCATCCACGCGGCCCTCATCTGCTGGGTGCAGAACGACGCGAAGAAGCTCGTGGCGTACAGCTCGGTCAGCCACCTCGGGTTCTGCATGCTGGGGCTCTTCTCGCTCAACTCGCTCGGGGCGACGGGGTCGGTCATGTACATGATCAACCACGGCCTCTCGACCGGCGCGCTCTTCCTCTGCATCGGCATGATCTACGAGCGCTACCACACGAAGGACATGGACCAGCTCGGCGGACTCTTCCGGAAGATGCCCGTCTGGAGCTTCTTCATGGTGTTCTTCACGCTGGCGAGCCTCGGCCTTCCGGGCCTGAACGGCTTCGTCGGCGAGTTCCTCTGCCTCATGGGCTGCTTCACCGCGGAGCCAGGCGCGACGACCGGCTATCCGGGACTCCTCGGCCCGTGGTGGGCGGTGGTCGCGGGCTCGGGCCTGGTCCTCGCGGCGATGTACCTCCTCATCATGCTCGGGAAGCTCGTCTGGGGTCCGCTGCGCGAGCCGCACGGCGACGGTCACGGACACGACGCGCACGGCCCCCTTCCCGCGGACCTGAATGCGCGCGAGATCGGGATCCTCGTCCCGCTGGCGCTCGTCTGCCTCGTGATCGGCTTCTATCCGAAGCCGATGCTCGAGGTCATCGCCCCGAGCGTCGACGGCGTCCTCGCCGCCTATCCCGAGAAGGTCGAGGAGTACGCGCTGAACGGCACGCTCCTCCCGTCGCCCGTCGAGGGCGTCGCCGTCGCGGCGCAGGCCGCCGCTTCCGCCGGCCGCTGAGCGCCGGTCCGAACCACCCCCGCCCCGAACGCCCATGCCCCCGATCATGACCGAGGTCCTCGCCAACCTCTCCCTCCCGCTGACGCTCGCGTCCGAAGCCGCGTCGCCCATGGCGGCGCGTCTCACGCTCATCGCCCCGGAGATCGTGCTCTTCGCGGGCGCGGTCGTCGTGGCGGTGCTCGGACTGTCCCGGACGACCGCGATCCGCCGCAGCGTGCCGCTCGTCACCGTGGCGTTCCTCGCCGCGTCGATCGTCGCGAGCATGCTGGCCTACCGCTCGGACGCCGTCGAGAACGCCGGCATCCTGATGCCCTGGCTCGGCGCCTACGCGAAGCCGCTGATCGCCTCGATCGCGATCCTGCTCGCGATGGTCGCGGGCGCCTCGATCGACCGTCGGCTCGAGGAGGCGTTCGACGCCGGTCGCGCCGCCTTCGACGCGATCCGCGTCATGCGTGGCGAGTTCTTCGCGTTCTTCCTGCTGTCGGTCGCGGGCACCATGCTCATCGCCTCGACGAGCGACCTCGTGTGGCTCTTCCTCGCGCTCGAGCTCGCGAGCCTCCCGACCTACGTCATGGTGGCCGTGAGTCGCGGCTCGCGCCGCGCGCAGGAGGCGGCCGTGAAGTACTTCTTCCTCGGCGCGCTCTCGGCGGCGACCTTCCTCTACGGATTCTCGCTCCTCTACGGCGCGACCGGCACCCTCGAGCTGCAGGGGATGCAGCAGGCGATCGCGGCGCAGGCGATGACCACCGGCGTGTCGACGCTCGCCATCATCGGCGGGGTGCTCGCCGTCCTCGGCATCGGCTTCAAGCTGGCGGCCGTTCCCATGCACTTCTACGCGCCCGACGTCTA
>JBEAQW010000309.1:0-7746 GCA_041163725.1 Planctomycetota bacterium | reverse complement strand
CCGAAGCTCTGGGACGGCTGGTTCGTCTACGGTGACGGCCACACCTTCTTCGCCGACAACTTCACCCCCGAAGGCGTCAAGAAGATCGGTACGGGCTCGGCGGCTGTTGCGGACAATGTCTTCCGCGAGGACACGGCCGCGAGCGGCAACGACATCTGGCTGACGGTCGTCCCGACCGTCACCGGAAGCGGCTCGAGCCTCCAATTCGTCCCTTCGTGGGACTGATCGCCTGATCGGCCCCGTGAAGACCTGAACACAGCCGCGGCTGGCCTTGCGCCAGCCGCGGCTCTTTTTCGCCGCTCCGACGGCCCCGTGCACGGCGTTGCGTACCATGCGCGCCATGCGGCGAAGGTTCCATCGCTTCTCGCGACCGATCGGCGTCCTCGCGTTCCTCGTGCCGGTCCTTGCGGCGCTCCTCATGGCGCTCCCCGCGTCGGTCGCCGGTTCGCCCGCGTCCGGAGCCAAGGCGGCTGCGGGGGCCGCGCAAGCCCGGTCGATCCCGTCCGAGCGCAAGGCCACCCGCGTCGCGGTGATCCCGATCACGGGAGCGATCGATTCGGTCACGCTCTGGTCGGTCGAGCGCAGGCTGCGCTCCGCTGTCTCGCTCGGCTACGACGCGGTGGTGTTCGAGCTCGATACGCCCGGCGGCGAGGTGGGAGCGATGCTCGGGATCTGTCTGCGCATCAAGAGCGAGGCCCCTGCCAACACCGTGGCCTGGATCAGGCCCATGGCCTACAGCGCCGGGACCTTCATCGCGCTCTCGTGCCGTGAGGTGGTTGTCGCGCCTGGATCGGTCTTCGGCGATGCCGCCCCCATCGCGGCCATGCCCGGTGTCGGAGTCGTACCCCTGCCCGCCGCGGAGCGCGCGAAGCAGGAGTCGCCGCTGCTCGACGAGCTCTATGCGGCGGCATCCCGGCGGGGTGATGACCCACGCCTCCTCCGCGCGTTCGTCGCAGTCGAGCAGGAACTGTGGCTGATCGAGCACGCGACCGACGGAACGCGGCGCTTCGCGGACAGGGCGGAGATCGAGCGCATCGGACTCGACCCGGCCGCGATGACTGCCGTACCCATCGGGGACAACGGCGCCCTTCCGACTCCTCCTGCCGCGCGCCCGCTCGCCGAGAGCGATCGTGGTGCGTGGCGGCTCGTGGAGAGGGTGGATGCCGACTCGACACTCCTCGTCGTCCAGAGCGACGAGGCGCTGCGCTGGGGCCTCGCCGCCGCGGCGGTGAAGGATGACGGCGAACTGCGGGACTTCTTCCTCGCCGACGAGTTGCGCCGGTTTCCCGAGCACTGGTCGGAGTCGGTGGTGCGCATCCTCGTGTCGTGGCCGGCACGCATCCTCCTCATCGGAATCTTCATCGTCGCGCTCGTGATGGAGGGGATGCATCCCGGCATCGGCGCAGCGGGTGCCGTGGCTGCGTGCGCACTGCTCCTGCTCGTCGGGGCGCCGGGACTGCTCGGACTCGCCCAGTGGTGGGAGATCCTGCTCGTCGCGCTCGGGGTCGTCCTCGTCGCAGTCGAGGTGCTGGTGATCCCAGGCATCGGTATCGCGGGCGTGGCGGGCGCGATCTGCATCGTCGTCGGACTCGTCGCCAGCTTCACGGGCACCGACCCCACGAGCGCGACCGAGCGGTCCGCGCTCGTCACGGCCGTGACCACCACGCTGTCGGGACTCGTGCTCGGCGTCATCCTCACCTGGGTCTCTTCGCGATGGATCCGCGAGTCACCGTTGTTCCGCCGCGCCGTGCTGTCCGCCGCCATCGCGGGTGGCGGCAGCCAGCCGCTTCGCGATGAACCAGCCGCACCGGCCGTCGGCGCGCGCGGCATCGCCGACACCGACCTTCGTCCCTCCGGCCGCGCACGCTTCGGCGACGACCTCTTCGACGCGCAGTCGACCGGCGATTACATTGCACGCGCGACCTCGATCGTCGTCGTCGCACGGAACGGCTCGACGCTCGTCGTCGAAGCCTCGTCCGACCGGGCGCCCGCGGGGGAGACCGCATGACCGAAGCCGCGACCTCTGGCCCACTCATCGCAGCGCTCATTCTTGGCGCCGCGGCGATCGGAATCTTCTTCCTGGAGTTCGTCATCCCGTCGGGAGGACTGCTCGCGGCGCTCTGCGTGCTCTCCGCCATCGCATCCGTGGTGATGGGTTTCCTACACAGCGCAACGCTCGGCATGTCGCTCCTTGCGCTCTACTCGATCGCCTCGCCGTTCATGGTGGTCTTCGGACTGCGCATGGCCACGCGGACGCCGATCGGCCGGCGCATGGTGCTCTCCGCGGAGGTCCCCGCGAGGACGGGTGCGAGCATCGACGACGCGCGGCCGGAGCTTCCTCCGATCGGAGCGGCGGGCACGGCGATCACGCCCCTGCGCCCTTCCGGCTTCGTGCGTATCGATGGCCGCAGGCTCGATGCGAGCGCCGAGGGCGATCTCATCGACGCAGGCACCGAGATCGAGGTCGTCTCCACGCGCGACGGCCACCTGCGGGTGCGGACGCGCCGCGACTGAATCACTGCTACTCTTGGCTTCATGGAGAATCGAATGAACGCGCTCATCGCTCAGCAGACCGTCACTCCGGGAGATGTCCTGCTCTGGGTGTTCCTCGGGGTCGTGGGCCTCGTCGGACTCGTGCTCTTCTTCGTCATGCTCGGCGTGCTGAAGCTGTATGTGCAGGCGCTCTTCAGCGACGCGAAGGTCGGCATGCTCGACCTGATCATGATGCGACTCCGCAAGGTGCCGCCCGAGGTCGTGGTCCTCAACCGCATCTCCGCGAAGAAGGCCGGCCTCGACATCCCGACCGACCTCATGGAGGCCCACTACCTCGCGCGCGGCAATGTGAGCCGCGTGGTCGCCGCGATGATCGCCGCCGACAAGGCCTCCATCGAACTGCCCTGGAACCGGGCAACCGCGATCGATCTCGCGGGCCGCGACATCCTCGACGCGGTCCAGACCTCGGTGAATCCAAAGGTCATCGACTGCCCGAGCCCGCAGTCGGGCAAGACCACCATCGACGCCGTGGCGAAGGATGGCATCCAGCTCCGCGCGAAGGCGCGCGTGACCGTCCGCACGGCGATCTCGCGGCTCGTGGGTGGAGCCACCGAGGAGACGATCATCGCCCGCGTCGGCGAAGGCATCATCTCGACGATCGGTTCAGCGGAGGACCACAAGAGCGTGCTCGAGAATCCCGACCGGATCTCGAAGACCGTGCTTGCGAAGGGACTCGACTCCGGCACCGCGTTCGAGATCCTCTCCATCGATATCGCGGACATCGATGTCGGTGAGAACATCGGCGCCCAGCTGCAGGCCGCGCAGGCCGAGGCCGACACGAAGCGCTTCCAGGCGCAGGCGGAGCAGCGTCGCGCCCTCGCCGTCGCCCAGGAGGCCGAGTACCAGGCCGAGGCGCAGAAGAATCGCGCGCTGGTCGTGCTCGCCGAGGCCGAGGTGCCGAAGGCGGTCTCCGAGAGCCTGCGCACCGGCAAGCTCGGCCTCATGGACTACTACCGTATGCAGAACATGATGGCCGACACGCAGATGCGCAGCGCGATCGGCGGCTCGCCGCAGCAGGACTGAGCCTCGATGCCGACGCTGTTCGTCGTCATGCCCGTCTACAACGAGCCGAACACGCTCGATGCCTCGGTCGCGCGCGTGCGCGCCTCATCGGTGCGCGACGGGTGGGGGCTTCGGATCATCCTCATCGACGATGGTTCGAGCGATGCGACTCCCGCACAGGTGCGGGCGCTCACGACGGACCCCTCCGTCACCGCACTGTTCCACCCGGCGAACCGCGGCAAGGGCGCCGCCATCCGCACCGGCTTCGCGCACGCGCTCGAGATGGCGAGCGAGACCGACGCGGTCATCATCCAGGATGCCGACCTCGAGTACGACCCCGCCGATTTCGCCGGCCTCCTCGAGCCCGTCGCGCGCGGCGAAGCGGATGTCGTGCTCGGGAACCGCTGGTCCGTCCCTCCCCGCGGGCTGAAGCGCCTCGCGCACCGCATGCTCAACGGGTTCCTCACCGCGTCGAGCAACCTCATGACCGGACTCCGCGTCAACGACATGGAGTGCTGCCTCAAGCTCTTCACCGTACCCGCGCTACGGACGATCCTTCCCGACCTCGACGAGGAGCGGTTCGGCATCGAGCCGCAGATCGTCGCCGCGCTCGCCCGGCACCGGCTGCGGGTCGCCGAGGCGCCCGTGTCGTACGCGCCCCGCTCCTTCGAGGAGGGCAAGAAGATCCGCGCGAAGGACGGGCTCCGCGTGTTCGTCGTGCTCTGGCGTGAAAGGCGCCGCGGCAGGCGCGCGATACACTCGGCCGCGTGACCGCGACGGAACAGGCTCCGAAACGCCCCTCGCCCGCAAGGATCCTGCTGCAGGTGACGGGATTCGTCGTGGGCTGCGTGCTGATCGCATGGTGCATCCAGCGCGCCTTCGCGCACGGGAGCGGTGGCCTCGAGAAGCTGCGCGCCGCCGATCCCTCGCTCGTCGCGCTCCTGCTCGGCTCGACGCTCGTCTCGATCATCTGCTCGGGCTTCACCTTCCTCACGATGGCGAGACCACTGCGCCGGTTCAGCGCGGTCGAGATGCAGGCGGTCAACCTGATGGCCTCGCTCTTCAACTACGCGCCCGTGCGGCTCGGCTTCGCATTGCGCTGCGTGTTCCACTGGCGTGTCGAGAAGATGCGCGTGCCCGATCTCGTCTCATGGATCGCGGGCGTGGCGATCGTCACCCTCGGCGCGCTCGGGTCGGGGCTTGCCGCCGGGCTCCTGCAGGTCGCGATCGGTCGCGAACGGCTCGAACTCGACTGGATGTGGTTCGCGACCTACCTCGCCTGCCTCGTGATCGGCTCGGGCATCACGATCCTCGTCGGCCGAAATGCGCTGCTCCGGCGATTCCTCAAGGGCGGCGAGCGCGTGCTTTCGAGTCCGCGCGCACTGGCCGAGAGCCTCGCGTTCCGCACGGTCGACCTTGCGATGTGGGGGCTGCGGATGTGGTCGGCGGCCCAGATCGTCGGCGTGACGCTCGGGCCTGCGCAGGCGATGCTCCTCGCTTCCCTTGCGATGCTCGGTGCCGGCAATCCACTCGGCCGCATCGGATGGCGCGAGGCGCTCGTGGCCATCGCCGCGCCCTACATCCTGACGGGGACCTCGGGGTCCGACGAACTCGACGCACTCACCTCGCAGATGGCGCTGCTCGAGAGCGCGGGCGAAGCGGCGATCACGATTCCACTCGGACTTCTCGGCGCCGTGTGGTGCCTGCGCGCGGTTCGCCGCGTACCCTCGTCGTCCGCGGTTCCGCAGCCATGACCGTCGCCCTACCGATCCTCATGCTTCCGATCGCCACGCAGCGCTACAGCTGTCATGGCTGCGGCAATTGCTGCCGTGACTTCACCGTGCAGCTGCGCGAGTCCGATCTCGCCAAGCTCCGCGAACAGAAGTGGGAGGAGCGGCTCGGGATGCCGGTCACCGCGGATTTCCGTGGAACGACCTTCCTGCGGCAGCGTGACGACGGCGCATGCGTCTTCCTGATGGAGGACGGCCTGTGCCGCATCCACAAGGAGTTCGGCTTCGCCGAGAAGCCGATCGCGTGCCAGCTCTTCCCGTTCGTGCTCGTCCCCGACGATGTGCGGACGCATGTGGGGCTGTCGTTCGCCTGCCAGAGCGTGCGCGAGAACAAGGGCGCGGAACTCCGCAGCCACCTGAAGGAAGTCGACCGCATGAGCCGGAGCCTTCCCGAGACGCGCCTCGCGACCTACAGCGCGATGCTCGCCGACGCGCTCTCCGCGAAGGAAGGCGAACTCGATGCGTTGCGCGTTCTCCTCGACCGGTTCCTCGCGAGGGAGGATGTCGTGATGCGCGACCGCTTTGACGGACTCGCATGGGTCGCCGCGAGCCTCGGTCGCGCGAAGCTGGCCGAGGTGCGCGCGAAGCGCTTCGCGGAACTCGTCACCGTGCTCGTGGCCGCGCTCCCGGGCGAGCTCGAGCATCTTCCGCTCCCGACGGCGCTGCCGAAGCAGCAGCGACTGCTGCGCCAGGCCGTGTACGCGCGGCTCGAGGATGTCCAGGTCAACGAAGCGAAGTCGCGCGGCCGCCTGCGCACGGTGCTCGGCCAGCTGCTCTCGAGCCGCGCCTTCACGCGCGGCCAGGGCAAGGTGCCTTCGGTCGCGCGCGGCCTCCTCGAGGGCTGCGAGTTCGCGTCGATCGCCGCCATTCCAACCTTGTCCGAGAGCCCCGATCGCGACGCCATCGATCAGCTGCTTTCACGCTACGCGCGGGCCATGCTGCTCGGAAACCGCGGCTGGGGCGCCGGCTACTACGGATGGCCCGCGGTCCGTGGGCTGCAGGCGCTCGTCCTCAACATCGCGTGCACGGCGTGGCTTGCGCGCGCGCTTGCGGCGCATCGCGGCCATCCGGCCGCGACGATCGACGATGTACGCGACGCGCTCGGCCGCATCGATCGACATGCAGGTCGCGCGCCATGGCTCGGCTCGGTCGGCGAGAGGCTGAGGCTCGAGTACTTCCGCCTCGACGACGGGCTGCGCCGCATCGTGCGCGAGAGCATCTGACGCACGCGCCCACGGCTCGTCCGTACGCACGGCAACCGTTCATCCAGCCGACGCGCCATCCGCGGTCAGCTTCGCAGCGAGGACGCGCAACGCGTTTCCGCGATGGCTGCGCGCGTTCTTCTCCTCCGCGGAGAGCTCGGCGCTCGTGCGCCCATCCTCGAGCACGAGCAATGGGTCGTACCCGAATCCATTCGCGCCGCTCGGCGCGCGGCCGATCACACCTTCGAAGTGACCGCGCGCCTCGGCGACGATCCGGCCGTCCGGAGCCGCGATGCAGAGCACGCAGACGAATCTCGCGGCGCGCCGCCCATCGGGTACCGACGCGAGCGCGTCGAGCAGTTTGGCGTTGTTCGCCGCGTCCCGCTCCGCCCTCGTTTCTCCAACTCCCGCGTACCGCGCGCTGTGCACGCCGGGCGCTCCGCCCAGCGCATCGACCTCGAGTCCCGAGTCGTCGGCCAGCACGGTCGTCCCGAGGGCGTGCGCGTACGCGATCGCCTTGATGCGGGCGTTCTCCTCGAAAGTCGCGCCGTTCTCGTCGGGCTCTGGAATCCCAGCCGACTCCATCGGGATGCAGGAGATCCCGATCTGTCCGAGAACGGCCGCGATCTCCTCGACCTTGTGGGGGTTCGATGTGGCGATGACGAGTTTCTGCATGGCTTTGTCGCAAACCCGCTTGCGGGATGGCAGCGGCACCGCAGCCTATCAACGAGGAGCAGGGCATGCAGAGGTGCATACTTTCAACCGTCATCATGGCGTGCGCGGCCGCATCGTCCGCGCAGGCGGATCTCGTCACCATCACGGCGTCGCGAGATGCCACGCTGTACGAGTCGGCCGACGGAAGCCTCGCCAACGGCGCGGGCCAGTTCCTCTTCGCCGGCCGCACCAACCAGGGACAGATCCGCAGGGCGCTCCTCTGGTTCGACCTCTCCGAACTCGTTCCGGCCGGAGCGCAGATCACCTCTGCGCGGCTCCTGATGAATGTCGTGCAGGCGAACGGCGGCGTGCGCGAGATGTCGCTGCACCGGGCGTTGACGCCGTGGACCACGGGCGCGACCGACCCGGATGCCACGGAGTCGTCCGGCGCGTTTCCGATGCCCGGCGACTGCACCTGGCTGCACGCGAGCTCGAACGGCGCGGGTGGTGGAGTTGCGTGGGGCTCGGCAGGCGGCGACTTCAGC
>JBEAQW010000308.1:0-8249 GCA_041163725.1 Planctomycetota bacterium | reverse complement strand
CGTCGATCGCGGCTTCCTCGAGCCGGTCGCGGACATCTTCCTCGAGGGCGACAACGCCTCGTTCGGCCGCAAGAGCGCCGAGTTCATCGTCGAGCGGCTCGGCGGCACCGGGAAGATCGTGGTGCTCGAGGGCATTCCCTGCACCGTGAACACCGCGCGGGTCGAGGCGGCGATGGAGGTCTTCGCGCAGCATCCGGGCATCGAGATCGTCGGACGCGACAGCGGCATGTGGAATCGCCAGAAGTCGCTCGACGTGATGCAGAACATCCTCGTCAAGGCGCCGAAGATCGACGCGGTCTGGGCGAGCGACGACGACATGGCCCTCGGCGTCGAGCAGGCGATCGTCGAGGCGGGGCGGCAGGACGAGATGTGGATCCTCGGCGGCGCGGGCATGAAGGACATCGTCAAGCGGGTGATGGACAAGGACCGGATGTACCCCGCCGACATCACCTATCCGCCCTCGATGATCGCGACCGGCATCCAGATGGCGGTCTCGGTGCTCGAGGACGGCAACCGCGACGAGGTCATGAAGTTCATGCCGAGCCACCTCATGATCGACGTCGAGCTGATCCTGCCCGAGAACGCGAAGCGGTTCTACTTCCCCGACAGCGTGTTCTAAGCGGCGATCGCCGCCGGAGTCATCGCAGCGCGGGGGACGCGAACACGATCGCGCCGCGGCCGTTCGCCGCGAGCCGCAGGGTGAACGCGCCGTCGGCGTCGGGCTCGACGCCGATCGGCGCCCATCCCGCGGGCGGCCGCACGCGGACCGAGGTTCGGCCTTCGCTGCGCAGCGAGACGCCGATCGAGTCGGGGCTCCACGCGAGCCGCTCGACGAGCACGCCGCCACGGGCGCGAAGGCCCGTGACCTCGCCGCGCGGCCACGCCTGCGGCCACGCGGGCATCACGTCGACGACGAGCCGCGGGAGTTCGCCGGGCGCGAACGCCGCGCCCTCGGCGTCGTCGGCGATGTGCGACTGCAGGAGCATCTCGGCAAGGCCCGCGGCGCCGCCGAAGTTGCCGTCGATCTGAAACGGCGGGTGATCGTCGAACAGGTTGGGCAGCGTCGACTTCTCGAGCAGGAGCCGCAGGTTCGCGAACGCCTCGTCGCCGTCGCGGAGCCGCGCGAAGAAGTTGACGAGCCACGCGCGGCTCCAGCCCGTGTGGCCGCCACCGTTTGCGAGGCGGAAGTCGAGCGACCTGCGCGCCGCCGTGAGGAAGTCGGGCGTCGCGTCGCGCGTGAACTGGGCGCCCGGATGCAGTCCGTAGAGATGCGAGATGTGACGGTGCCCGGGCTCCGCCTCGCCGAACGGCCGCGACCACTCCATGAGCCGCCCGTCGGCGCCGATCGCCGGACTCGCCAGCCGCTCGCGCGCCGCGCGCGCGCGCACGACGACCTCGTCGTCCGCGACGCCGAGCACCGTCGCCGCGTTCGAGAGGTTCGTGAAGACATCCCACACGATCTCCTGGTCCATCGCGTTCCCCATCCCGATGTTCGCCTTCCGCCCGTCGGCCGTGACGAAGGTGTTCTCGGGAGAGGAGCTCGGTCCCGCGACCAGCCGTCCGGTCGCGGGGTCCTCGCAGAGGTAGTCGAGGTAGAACTCGGCCGCGCCGCGCAGGATCGGGAACGCGCGCGCGCGCAGGAACGCCTCGTCGCCCGAGTGGAGGTAGTGCTCCCAGAAGTGGCGCGTGAGCCAGCCGCCGCCGTGCGGCCACATGCCCCACACGGTGAGGCCGATCGCCTCGGTGAACGCCCACGCGTCGCTCGTGTGGTGCGCGACCCAGCCGCGCGCGCCGTAGAGGCGGCGCGCGGTCTCGCGCCCGTTCGTCGCGAGCCGCTCGCTGAAGTCGAAGAGCGGCTCGTGGAACTCCGCGAGGTTCGCGACCTCGGCGGGCCAGTAGTTCATCTGGATGTTGATGTTGACGTGGTAGTCGGCGTTCCAGGGCGCCTCGATGTGCGGGTTCCAGACGCCCTGCAGGTTCGCGGGCATCGTGCCCGGGCGCGAGCTCGACGCGAGGAGGTAGCGCCCGTACTGGAAGTAGAGGGCGAGGAGGGCGGGATCGTCGCCGCCCTTGCGCACGGCGGCGAGGCGCTCGTCGGTGGTGCGCGCGGCGAGCGCTGGATCGCCGCCGAGATCGAGCGAGACGCGCGACATCGCGGGCGCGAACGACGCGAGGTGCCGCTCGAGGAGCTCGTCGAACGGGCGCTCGATCGCGGCGCGCGCGCGATCCGCCGCGGTCAGGCGCGGGTCGGCGAGGCGGACGGTGGGATCGATGAAGGCGCGGAAGTCGGTCGCGCCCGCGACGACGACGGTGTACGCGCGCGTCTCGCGGCCGACGCCGGGCGTCGCCTCGACCTTGCCGACGGACCCCGCGGGCTTGCGCGCGATCTCGACGGTCGCGCCGGACTCGTCGTCGCAGCGCATCGCGGCGCAGCCCGCGAATCGCACGCCCGCGTGCTCGCCGTTCACGGCGGTGGCGTAGACCGCGTGGAACTCGGTCGTGCGCCGCGCGGGCGTCGCGTCGACGCGCGACTCGAGCTCCTCGACCGAGAGCTTCGTGCCGCCGCCCGCGAGCTCGTCGCGCCCGATCGCGACCGCCGCGACGAGCGGCCGGTCGCCGAGCGCCTCCCAGCGCACGACGACGACCTCGTCGGCCGCGCTCGCGAAGACACGGCAGCGGAAGCGCGATCCGCCCGCGGTGAACTCGGTCGTCGCGACGCCCGTCGCGAGGTCGAGCGACCGGCGGAGGTTGGTCGCCTCGCCGAGGTCGTCCGTCCACCGCGTGCCCACCGTGCAGAGCGTCTGGTGGCTGCGCACGAGCCGCGGGCTCATGAACTCGTCCTGCATGATCCTCTCGGCGCCCTTCACATCGCCCGCGAACCAGAGCTCGCGCGCCTTCGCGAGGACGCCCGCGGCGGGATCGCGGTTCCGGTCGAGCGGACGGCCCGCCCACACCGACTCCTCCGCGACCTGCACCGTCCCGAGCGCGTCGCCGAAGACCATCGCGCCGAGCCGGCCGTTGCCGACGGGCAGCGCCTCGGTCCACTTCTCCGCGGGCTCGTCGTACCAGAGTTCGAGCGCGGGCGGCGCGGCGACGGAGCCCGCGCGGGCGATGGTCGAGACGGCAACGGTGACAACGGCGACGGCGGCGAGCGCGAGCGTGCGCGCACGGAGAATCGGGCGGGTCATGTCGGCAAGGTACGCGGCGACCGCGCGGACGGCGCGCGACGCTCGGGTACAGTGCGCGCCCCGCGGAAGTCCGCGGCACTCCCGCGGACCCCGCACACCGGAGACACCCATGCGCGCCACGCCCCTCGCCCTCGCCGCCCTCCTCGTCTCGCTTCCCCTCGTCGCGGCCGCGCAGAAGGCGGCGCCCGGCACCACGCCGCCGGTCGAGGCGCCCGGCGCGGGGCAGAAGCTCGGCTCGACGACCGATCCCTTCACGCACGACGGCAAGCCGCTCAAGCTCGGCGACGCCGTGCGCCTCTTCAACGGCAAGGACACGAAGGGCTGGAAGGCGTTCGTCCCCGACCTCATGAAGGACGGCGATCCGATGTCGGTCTGGTCGGTCGCGGACGGCGTCCTCCGCTGCGCGGGCCGGCCGATCGGCTACATCCAGACCGAGGAGCTCTACGACAACTACGTGCTGGAGCTCGAGTGGCGTTTCGATCCCGAGAAGGGTCCGGGCAACTCGGGCGTCCTTCTCCGCACGATCGGCGAGGACGTCGTCTGGCCGAAGTCGATGGAGGCGCAACTCCACTCGCGCAACGCGGGCGACTTCTGGAACATCGGCGAGTACCAGGCCACCGTCGACGCGAAGCGCACGAACGGCCGCCACACCGTCAAGCTCCACGAGACCAACGAGAAGCCGCTCGGCGAGTGGAACCGCTACCGGATCGTCGTGAACGGCGGCACGATCGAGCTCTGGGTGAACGGCCTCCTGCAGAACGTCGCGACCGGCGTCGAGGTCAACAAGGGCCGCATCGCGCTCCAGAGCGAGGGCGCGTACATCGAGTTCCGCAACATCGCGCTGCGGCCGATCGAGCAGTGAGCGATCGCGCCATGACCGACGCGCAAGAGGCTCGACCGCACGGGGCTGATCCGCACGGGGACGCGGGCGTCGGCACGCGCCTCGCCCACCTCGGGCGCCGGCCGTTCGACCACCACGGCTTCGTCAACACGCCCGTCCACCGCGGCTCGACCGTTCTCTTCCGGACCTTCGACCAGCTCGAGGCCGCGATGCGCGTCGACTTCCGCCGCGGGCCGTACACCTACGGCCTCATCGGCAACCCGAACGCGCGCGAGCTCGAGTCGGTGCTCGCGTCGCTCGACGGGGGCGCGGGCGCGGTGGTCGTCGAGAGCGGGCTCGCGGCGGTGGCGCTTCCGCTTCTCGCGACGCTGTCGGCGGGCGACCACCTGCTGATGACGGACTCCTGCTACGGGCCCACGCGGCACCTCTGCACCGACGTCCTCGCGCGGATGGGCGTCGAGACGACGTTCTACGACCCGCGCGCGGGTGCGGCGATCGACGCGCAGTTCCGCCCGAACACGCGGCTCGTCTTCATGGAGAGCCCGGGCTCGCTCACCTTCGAGGTGCAGGACGTGCCCGCGATCGCGGCGGCGGCGCGCGCGCGCGGCGTCTCGACCGCGATCGACAACACCTGGGCGACGCCGCTGCGGTTCCGGCCGGTCGGGCACGGCGTCGACATGGTCGTCCACGCGCTCACCAAGTACCAGTCGGGCAACAGCGACATCCTGCTCGGCGGCGTCGTCTGCCGCGACGAGGCGCACTGGGCGCGCGTGAAGGACGCGGCGGTCGCGCACGGCCACTACGCGCATCCCGACGACTGCATGCAGTGCCTGCGCGGCATGCGCTCGCTCGAGGTGCGCCTCGACCGCCACGAGCGGAGCGCGCTCGAGGTCGCGCGCTGGCTCGAGTCGCGCGCGGAGGTCGCGCGCGTCCTCCATCCCGCGCTCGCGTCGCATCCAGACCACGCGCTCTGGCGGCGCGACTTCACCGGCTCGACCGGTCTCTTCGGCTGCGTGCTGCGGCCGTTCGCGCGCGGCCGCGACGGACTGCGCGACTTCCTCGAGTCGCTCCGCTACTTCGGCATGGGCTTCTCCTGGGGCGGCTTCGAGAGCCTCGTCGTCGCGAGCGACGTGCGGCGCTCGCGGAGCGCGGGCCCGTGGATCGACGACCCCGCCCTCGAGTCGGCGCCGCTCCTGCGGCTCCAGATCGGGCTCGAGGACCCGCGCGACCTCGTCGCGGATCTCGCGCAGGCGTTCGACAGGGCGCGGTAACACGCACCCCGCGCGGCATCCGCCGCAGGGCGTCGCGCTCGGACAGGGTGCTACACTTGCCCTCCGCCCGCCGAGCGGGTCCTGCGAGCACGCCATGCCCATCACCACCGCCTACGAAACCAAGATCGACCGCATCTCGATCCTCGACGAGCACGGGAACTTCGACGAGAAGCTCGGCAAGGGACTCGTCCCCGACGCCGACCTCGTGAAGCTCTACGAGGCGATGGTCTCGTGCCGCCAGCTCGACGAGGTCGCCTTCCGCCTGCAGCGCTCGGGCCGCATGGGCACCTACCCGCAGAACATGGGCCAGGAGGCGACGAGCCTCGGCGCCGCCTACGTCCTGCGCCCCGACGACTGGATGGTCACCTGCTACCGCGAGAACTGCGGCCTCTTCTGGCGCGGCGTCCCCAAGGAGGCGATCCTCCTCCACTGGATGGGCGACGAGCGCGGCAACGCGATGCCGAAGCCGCACTTCGTGACGCCGATCTACGTGCCGCTCGGCACGCAGATGCTGCACGCCGCGGGCCTCACGATGGCGGGCCGCTACCAGGGCTCCGACCGGATCGCCTGCACCTTCTTCGGCGACGGCGCCTCGAGCGAGGGCGACTTCCACGAGGCCTGCAACTTCGCGGCGAACCTGCACATCCCCGTCGTCTTCGTCTGCCAGAACAACTTCTGGGCGATCTCGACGCCGTCGCGCATCAACAGCGCCGCGCCGACCTTCGCGCAGCGCGGCCTCTCGTACGGCATGCCCTGCGTCCAGTGCGACGGCAACGACCTCTTCGCGACCGTCTACGCGACGAAGCAGGCCGCCGAGTACGCGCGCAAGGAGGGAAAGCCCGCCTTCATCGAGATGGTGACCTACCGCCTCGGCGACCACACCACCGCCGACGACGCGAAGCGCTACCGCGACCAGGCCGAGGTCGACGCCTGGAAGGCGCGCGATCCGATCATCCGGATCCGCGACTTCATGGTCGCCCGCAAGCTGTGGGACGACGCCAAGGAGGCCGCGCTCCGCGAGAAGGTCGAGCACGAGAACGCCGAGGCCGTCGCCCGCGCCGAGGGGATCGCCGCGCCTCACCGCGCCGACTTCTTCGACTCGATGTACGCCGAGACGCCCGCCGACCTCGCCATCCAGCGCGACACGATGCACACGCATTCGCTCGCGCAGGATCCGTCGCAGCTCCCGCCCGAGGCGTAGGAGCGTGCGCGCCAGCTCGCGGCCGAGGCCGAGGCCGCCGCGCACCACTGACCGCGCGGCGCAGGCGATCCCTCCGGTTCAACCCAAGCAGACCCGACCCGTCACCGGACCGAACACCATGGCGAACCTCAATCTTGTCCAGGCCATCAACCTCGCGCTCATCCAGGAGATGGAGAAGAACGAGAACATCGTCCTTCTCGGCGAGGACATCGGCGTCAACGGCGGCGTGTTCCGCGTGACCGAGGGCCTGCAGAAGCGCTTCGGCGAGAAGCGCGTGTTCGACACGCCGCTCGCCGAGAGCGGCATCATCGGCCTCTCGATCGGCCTCGCGATGGGCGGGCTGCACCCCGTGCCCGAGATCCAGTTCGAGGGCTTCCTCGGCCCCGCGTACGACCAGATCTGCTCGCACGCCGCGCGCATGCGGAGCCGCACCCGCGGCGCCTTCACCGTGCCGATGACGATCCGCATCCCCGTCGGCGGCGGCATCCACGCGCCCGAGCTCCACAGCGACTCGCCCGAGGCGATCTACGCGCACACGCCCGGCCTCAAGGTCGTCATGCCGAGCTCGCCCTACGACGCGAAGGGACTCCTCGTGTCGGCGCTGCGCGATCCCGATCCCGTCCTCTTCTTCGAGCCGAAGCGCATCTACCGCGCCTACCGCGAGGAGGTCCCCGAGGACGAGTACACCCTGCCGATCGGCAAGGCGCGCACCGTCTGCGAGGGCGACGACCTCACGGTCGTGAGCTGGGGCGCGAGCGTCGTCCAGTGCATGCAGGCGATCGAGAGGGCGACCGAGTCGGGCGGGCCGTCGATCGAGCTGATCGACCTCCGCACGATCTACCCCTTCGACATGGACGCGATCGAGGCGAGCGTGCGCAAGACGGGCCGCTGCGTGGTCGTCCACGAGGCGCCCCTGACCTGCGGCTTCGGCAGCGAGATCGCGGCGCGCATCATGGAGAAGTGCTTCCTCGAGCTCGAGGCGCCCGTGCAGCGCGTCGCCGGCTTCGACACGACGATGCCGTACTACAAGCTCGAGCTCGACTACCTGCCCGACGCGCACCGCGTCGCGCGCGCGATCCACGACTGCATGGCGTACTGAGCGGGGCGGTCTTGTTCACGCTGACGTTCGCGTCGACCCGCGGCGGAAGCGTCGGATCGGGCTCGTGGCCGCAATCGCCTGAACTCCCGTCAATCGGCCAAGACGCCGCTTGAGCGGAGACGTCGCGGCGGCATCCTGCGCCGCATGGATCGGAGCGCGACCGCGGACGGCACCATTGGGACGGCAGGGGCACGCGGGTCGGGCGGCGCCTGCTCGCACGGACGGTTCCGGTCGCGGGTGCGCGGCCTCTTCGGCCTCGGAGTGCGCGCGCTCGGCGGCAGCGAGCGGAGCAACGCCGATCTCGCGGGCGTCGATCTCCGCACCATGCGGAACGACGGATCGGCGCCGACGGTCGCGAGCATCGGCCGCGTGGGCGCGCTCCTCGGGCTCGACGTCGCAAGCGCCTGCGCCATCGTCGCCGGGCACGATGGTCCGGCGACGACCCTTGCCGCGGACGACCACCTGGCGGCGCGGTTCGAGCGCGCCGAACGATGCGACGACCTCCAGGTGCTCGCCACACTCGCCGAACGGGTCGCCGCGCGCGCGACGCGGCCGTGCCAGCTCGGACTCGCGCGGCTGGCGATGGCGCGGGTCGCCGCCGCACGCGGCGAGACGGCGCGCGTGCTGCCCCTCCTGGCGCTGGCGCGGG
>JBEAQW010000307.1:0-2586 GCA_041163725.1 Planctomycetota bacterium | reverse complement strand
GGTTGAACTCGCACGCCTCGCAGACGAGCACTCCCGGCATGCCCTCGAGCCTGCCGCTCGGAATGCGCAGCGCGCCGGTGCGGCTTCCGCCACCGAGCTGGTTGCAGGTGGCGCCGACAATGACACTCGGGTCGAGTCCGCATCGCACGCCGATCCAGGAGGTCATCGCGGTCGTGGTGCTCTTTCCATGGGTCCCTGCGATCGACACCGCGGTCATGCCGCGCTGCGTCTCGCCGAGCGCCTCCGCGTAGCTCGTCCACTCGACGCCCTTCGCCTGCGCAGCGAGGATCTCAGGGTGGTCCGGCTTCACGGCCGCCGAGGCGACCACGAGTTCCGTGCCTTCCGGAATCGACTGCATCGCCGTGCCGACGCGCACGGGGATGCCCGCGCGGTCGAGCCGGTCGATCATCGGGGAGTGCGACTGGTCGGATCCGGTCACGACGGCTCCACGGCTTCGCAGCATGAGCGCGAGTCCGCTCATGCCGCATCCACCGATTCCGATGAAGTGCATCCTGCGGGGATCGCGCCCTCCGGCGATCGAGGACTTGACCTCGACGCGTGCGGCGTCCGCCTTCGCTCCATTGTCGTGCGTGCCCAGTGGCTGGACCTCGGGCTGGACCTCGGGCAGGACCGTGTCAGTGTGGTGCGTGCTCACGCCGCTCGCTCTCCGTGCGATGGGTTGGCTCTCGCCGTGCGCACCGCGCGCGGCGTCCGTTCATCGACTTGTACCACGCTTCTTCGCCAGTTTCTTGCGCGTCGCGACGGTCGGCGCGGCGGTCTTCGTCGAGGTGCGCGCCGGTTTGCCCGCGGCCCTCGCGGAGGCCTTCGCCGACGCCTTCGCCGATGCCTTCGCCGATGCCTTCACCTCGGAGCAGAACTCCATGCAGATCGGGTCGCTCGCGCAGCTCCCGCCGCGGGCCTTGCACGCGCGCCGGCCGTGGAAGATCAGGAGGTGCGAGAGCAGGCACCACTCCTCGCGCGGGAACAGGGCCATCAGGTCCTTCTCGATCGCCGCGGTGGTCGTGCCTTTCGAAAGGCCGAGCCTGTGCGAGAGTCGCTGGACATGCGTGTCGACGACGACGCCTTCGTTGATCCCGAAGCAGTTGCCGAGGACGACATTGGCCGTCTTGCGCGCAACGCCCCGCAGCAGCAGGAGTTCCTCCATCGTGCGGGGCACCTCGCCCCCGAACCGCTCGACGAGCAGCTTCGCGGTCTCGTGGATGGCCTTGGCCTTGCTGCGGAAGAGGCCGATCGAGCGGATCAGCGGCTCGATCTCCTCGGGTGTGGCGCGCGCGTAGTCGACCGGGGTCGGGAAGGCCTTGAAGAGCCCGGGGGTGGCGCGGTTGACCGAGGCGTCGGTGCACTGCGCCGACAGGATGGTCGCGATCAGCAGTTCGTGCGGCTTCGACCAGTCGAGTTCGCAGTGGGCGTCGGGGTAGCGGGCCTTGAGGGCGGCGAGGAGCCGCGCCGCGCGATCGCGTTGCTGGGGCGACTTGCGCGGAGCCGCCTTAGCCACGGCGTCCACCGGAGATCGCGGTCAGGCCGATCAGGGCGAGCAGGGCGGCGACCTCGGTGTTCGCGAGCCGGGAGGCGGTTGCGTGCGCCGCGTCGACCGAGGGCTTCTGCGCCAGCGCCTCCTCGACCTGTCCGGCGGCCGCTGCCTCGCGGTACGCGCGGTCGACGGACTGGAATGCAGGCATGGCCCAGAGGATCGAGACGAGCATCGCGCCCCCGGCGAGTGCGAGTGCCGCGAGCCGTAGTCGCGGATGGGCCGGGTGGCGCTGGGTCAGCAGCTGACCGGCGAGCACGATCGCCGCGACGACCGCGGCAAGGATCCGCGGCGTGTTCGACATCGTGAAGACGCGCTCGACGAGGAAGCCCGCCACCAGCTGCCGCCCCTGCGTGGGTTCGGCCGCGATGAAGGCCTCGTAGCCCTCGAGAGACAGCGGCAGTTCACGCGCCTCGGGGAAGATCGCCATGGCGGCGAGCCCGCCGACGAGGGCGAAGGCAAGCCACAGGGCGAGCGAGAGCCAGAGGAGGAGATCGGCGAAGCGCTGCATGCGGGGCATCCTACGGGACGCCCGCGACCCGGCGTGTTTCGCCGGCCAAGTACACTGCGCAGCCGATGGCCGATTCCCGCCCCCGACTCTCCGCGACCGCCGCGCCGCTGGTCTCCTCCGGCGTCAGTGGCGATCTCCGCTCGGCGCTCGCCTGGATCTCCCGCGCCGGATTCGCCGGCGTGCAGCTCTCGGCGACCGATCCCGAGATGCGTCCGCGCGAGATGAGTGGCTCGGCGCGTCGCGATCTCGCGGCGACGCTGTCGCGGCTTGAGCTGGCCTGCTCCGGAATCGACTTCCTCATCGCGGCCGAGCACCTCCTGGACCCCGTGCACTCGACGCGCGCGTTCGACGCGCTCTGCTCCGTGATCGAGTTCGCCGCGCTCCTCGGACGGACTCCGGTGACCATTCCGCTCGCCGCACGCGAGGCATGCGAGCTGCGCGCGGCGATCGCGGCGCGCGCCGAACGCGATGGCGTCCCCATCCTGCTGTCCGCGACCGAGCGCGAGGATCTTCCGGCGCTCGAGGC
>JBEAQW010000306.1:0-10789 GCA_041163725.1 Planctomycetota bacterium | reverse complement strand
ACCCGCGTCGCCGCCTCCGGCCGTGGCCTGAACTGCGCGAGCATCGCGTCGATCGACGCAAGCGCCTCGTCGCTTGCCGCCACGGTCCGCGTACGGATCATCGCGTGCGCGCTCGTGGCGGGAATCGCGACGAGCAGTCCCCAGAAGGTCGTCACGAGCGCGGTGCCGATGCCGCCCGCAAGCAGCACGGGATCGGCCGATCCGCCGGACGCCGCGATGGTCTGGAAGGCGACGATCATCCCGTACACCGTTCCGAACAGCCCGAGCATGGGCGCGACCTGTCCGAGCACATGCAGCTTCTCGAGGGCGCGCAGCCGCGCCGCGAGCAGTTCGTCGGCCGATTGCTCCGCGGCGCGCAGCATCGCGTCCGCGCCCTGCGGCGCGCAGGAGAGCGCGCGAGAGAGCATGCGCGAGAAGTCGTCGCGCCCGCGGTCTGCCCGCTCGATCGCATCCTTGTAACGGCCTGCCGCGAGGAGATCGGCGAGTTCCGCCGAAGCGCGCGCGGGCAGGATCGACTCGCGCGCATGCGTCGCGACGCCGTGCACGATGAGCACCACATTCGCCACGCTCAGCGCAAGTAGCAGCCAGATCATCGCGCTCCCGAGCCACTCGAGCGAACCGTCGCCGTTCAATGCGTAGAAGAAGATGCTTCCGTTCATGTGTGTCGCTCCGCCTCTGGCCGCGTCGCCGCGGCGCGTGCTCCGATTGCGTTCACCGTCGATCGCCTTCCGAATCGGCTCCCGCGCTCCCGAGCGTCGTCGCGCTTCGCGGGATGAAGCGGTATCCGCCCTCGCCGAAATGCTCCGCGGCGATCGCCTCGAGCGTTCCACCCGGGTCCTCCTCGAGGAACTGGATGCACTGGATGCTGGCGCGCCTCGGTCCGCCATCCCGTCCCCGAGGAGCCTCGCGACGCGGGTTGAGCCGATCGAGCAGCGCCAGCGTGCTCGCGCGATCAAGGTCGTGGCTGCCGGGCCCCGTGCGCGCGCTCGAGAGGAGGAACACGCAGTCGGCGCCGCTCGAAAGCGCGAGCGCGATCGCCTCGAGCGGATTCGATCGCCCCGCGGGCACGATCTCCTCGCGCAACCAGCGCACCGCGGCCGCCCGTTCGTCGCGGCTCGCCGGGCGCAGTTCCGTCGAACCGCGCGGCGCCACCGCGCCATCCTTCCTGAAGCAGATGACGGTGAACTGCTGCGAGGGCTCGAGCCGCGCCAGCGACCGCTCGACCTCGTCGACGATGGCGGGAAAGCTCCCGACCATCGACCCGGACGCGTCGACGACATAGGCGACCTTCGTCGCGTTTCCCGCGACAAGCCCCGCGAAACTCGCGCCGGTTTGAGCCGATCGCCGGGCATCGCCCGCATCGATCCCCGCCATCGAGGCCGCGTTGAAGCGCGCAGCCAGCGCATCAAGCGCGGGCGCGGCACCTGCGTTGCGCTCGAGTTCGCGGAGGCGTTCGGCGAGTGCGTCGGTCGAGCGGGCTTCGATCGGTTCCTCCGTCGGCGCGAGGCGCTCGCTTCGATCGGTCGCCGCGTTCGCCGCCTCGACCACCCGTCCGGAGGGGTTCATGAAGTCGGCGGTCAGCACGACAGGGGGGAGCGCCTCCGGCCGATCCCGCACGCCCCACACCGCGCCGAACATGAGCGCCGCGATCGCGCCATGCACCGCAAGCGACAGCAGGAGACCTCGAAGCGGGAAGTCCCGAGGTTGGAAACCCCGAGGCGTCAAGTCCCGAGGCGTCAAGTCCCGAGGCGGGAAACCCCGCATCCCGACTTGTGTCGATCGATCGGGCGATCCGTCACCGGCTCGCGCGCCTGCGGGCTTCCCTGCGGACATGCGTCGCATCGTAGGGTTCACGCCGCCATGCTGCGCGAGGCCAACGGAAATCCCCGTGTTCTGCGTTCCATCGTCGCGCGTGGCGCTCAATCCTCGCCGTCGTCGCCGCCGGCCGCTTCGCCCCGGCGGAAGATCAGCGCATCGAGGCTGAACGCGCCCGCACCGCCGAACGCGAGTCCGAGCGAGAGCACTCCGATCGTCATCAGCCCGAACGCGCTCGCACGAGAGGCGATCGTTGCGCTCCAGACGCTGCCCCAGTCGACGGCGTGCCAGGTCGTCAGTCCGAACAGCGCGACCGACCAGAACGCAATGCCCGCCGCCCAGACGCGGCTGAAGAGGCCCACGAGCAGCATGCCGCCGCCAATGAGCTCGACCACGGCGATGACCCACGCCGCGACATGCGCGCGCGGAACGCCGCGGTCGTCGAGCGCGAGCGTGAGTTCGTGCAGCGAACGCGCATGCACGGTGTCCGCGTACCGCCCGTCGGTCGGATCGATGTCGGCCTGACCGTAGTGCACGAGCGCCTGGCCGTTCGGCCCCGACAGCGTCGTCTGCACGCCGAGCTGTTGCAGCCGCTCCGCGTCGCCGCCCTGGAACTGGGTCCAGTCCATCGCGTGGTGCCAGCCGGCCGGCACGAACGCCAGGAACAGCAGGATCCTGGCCAGCAGGGGCACCAGGTTCGAGGCGAAGTGATGCGCTTTCTTCATGGTCCGGATCACCCGTCCGAGCGGCCCGCGGAAACAGGGGGGCGCTCGGTCTTCGGGTGAAATCGGCTCGAAGGGCCGATCTCGTACAATCTCGACTTCCGCGGGCGTGGCGGAATTGGCAGACGCACGGGATTTAGGTTCCCGTGGGGTAAAACCCGTGCAGGTTCAAGTCCTGTCGCCCGCATTCCAGATCGTCCGATTCCACCGAGCCGAAGGTGAAGGGCCGGTCCGCGCCTCGCGGGGCGGGGTGGATTCGTCCGATGGAAGGAAGATCGACCCGCGGGGACCGCCGCGCTCCCCACCAGCCGTCCATCCATGTCCGATCCGAGTCCAACACATCCCGAGGCGTCGAAAGACTGGACCCCCGACTCCTGGCGTGCGCTCCCATCCGCGCAGCAGCCGGTCTACCCAGACCCGTCGGCCCTCGCGAAGGTGCTCACGGAGCTCTCGTCGCTCCCGCCGCTCGTCACGAGCTACGAGATCGAGGCGCTGAAGTCGCAGTTCGCCGAGGCCGCGCGCGGCGAGCGCTTCATCATCTGGGGCGGCGACTGCGCCGAGAGCTTCGCCGACTGCAACTCCGCGGCCATCGCCGCGAAGCTCAAGATCCTCCTGCAGATGAGCCTCGTGCTCGTGCACGGCACGCGGCGGCGCGTCACGCGCATCGGCCGCTTCGCCGGCCAGTACGCGAAGCCGCGCAGCGCCGCGACCGAGACGCGCGATGGCCTCGAGCTCCCCGTCTTCCGCGGCGACAATGTGAACCGTCCCGAGTTCACCCTCGAGTCGCGCACGCCCGATCCGTCGCTTCTCCTGCGCGGCTACGAGCGCAGCGCGCTCACGCTCAACTTCATCCGCGCGCTCGTCGATGGCGGCTTCGCCGACCTGCACCACCCCGAGAACTGGGACCTCGCCTTCGTGAAGCACTCGCCGCTCGCGGCGGAATACCAGCGCATGGTCGACTCGATCGGCGAATCGCTGCGCTTCATGGAGAGCCTCGCCGGATCGACGATCACGCAGATGCAGCGCGTGGACTTCTTCACGAGCCACGAGATGCTCGTGCTCGAGTACGAGGCCGCGCTCACGCGGCGCGTGCCGAGGCGCGAGGGCTGGTACAACCTCTCGACGCATCTTCCGTGGGTCGGCATGCGCACGAACGCCGGCGCCGGCGCGCACATCGAGTTCTGTCGCGGCATCCGCAATCCGGTCGGAGTGAAGGTGGGGCCCGACACGACCCCCGACGCGCTCCTCGACACGATCCGCCTGCTCTCCCCGGAGAACGAGCCCGGTCGGGCCGTGCTCATCACGCGCTTCGGCGCGCACGCGATCGGCCGCCAGCTGCCGCCGCTCGCGCGCGCCGTCCGGGATGCGGGACTCGCCGCCACCTGGATCTGCGATCCGATGCACGGCAACACCGAGACGGTCGTCCCGACCGCCGGCGCGTGGGCCGGCAAGAGCGTCAAGACCCGCAAGTTCGCGCACATCCTCGCGGAGGTCGAGCAGGCCTTCGAGATCCACCGCGCCGAGGGAACCGTCCTCGCAGGCGTCCATGTCGAACTGACCGGCGAGGATGTCACCGAGTGCACGGGCGGCGCGCGCGGGCTGTCCGACGACGACCTCTCCCGCGCCTACCGCTCGCAGGTCGACCCTCGGCTCAACTACGAGCAGGCGCTCGAACTGGCCATGCTCATCGCGCGCCGCGCCGCCCCGCGCGCGTAGACGGCCATTCGCGACGCATCGGCTCGCGGAGCGGCTCTCATCTATACTCTCCGCCCTATGTCACGCCGCCGCGTCGTCATCACCGGGCTCGGTCCCGTCTCGGCCCACGGGCTCGGGATCGACCCACTCTGGTCCGCGCTCTGCGAGGGCCGCTCGGCCCTTGCGCCCATCCGCGCCTTCGACGCGCGCGGCTTCCGCGCCGCGTGCGGCGCCGAGCTGCCCGAGTCGTTCGATGTGCGCGAACTCGTGCCGAAGAGCTACCGCAAGGCCACGAAGGTCATGGCGCGCGACATCGAGATCGCGGTGGGCGGTGCGCTCCATGCCGTGACCGATGCAGGGCTGCGCACGCGTGGCACCGACCCCGATGCCGCGCCGACGGTCGCGCCCGACCGCGTCGGTTGCCAGATCGGTGCGGGCCTGATCGCCGCCGACCTCGACGAACTCACGGCCGCGCTCGCCACAGCGCGCGACGGCGACGGTCGCTTCGACGCGGCGCAGTGGGGCCAGCAGGGCATGCAGGAACTCACGCCGCTCTGGCTGCTGAAGTACCTGCCCAACATGCTCGCCTGCCATGTCACGATCATCCATGACTGCCAGGGGCCGTCGAACACGATCACCTGCAACGAGGCATCGAGCGGCCTCTCGATCGCCGAAAGCCAGCGCGTGATCGAGCGCGGCGCCGCGGATGTCTGCCTCTCGGGCGGCGCCGATACGAAGCTCAATCCGATGGCATACCTCCGGCAGGAACTCGCCGGCCGCCTCGCGTTGTGCACGATCGACGAGAACCCCGCGACGAAGATCAAGCCGTTCGATCCGTCGAGCTCCGGCGCGCTCGTCGGGGAGGGCGGGGGCATCCTCGTGCTCGAGGCCGAGGACACCGCCAAGGCGCGTGGTGCACGCATCCACGCGCGGCTCTCGGGAACCGGCGCCTCGCAGAGCTGGTGCGACGACACCGTCGGCCTCGTGCCCGACCCGAGCGGCGAGTCGCTCGCCGATGCGATCGAGGCCGCGCTCCGCGACGCGGGCGTGACGGCGGCCGAGATCGACGCCGTGATTCCCTACGGCTGCGGCGTTCCCGCCCTCGATGCGCTCGAGGCCAACGCGCTCGCGCGCGTGTTCGGCGATGCGCTTCCCTCGAAGCCCATCGTCACGCTCGCACCTTCGATCGGCGCCACCGTCGCGGGTTTCGGCACCATCGCCGTGTCCGTCGCGGTGAAGTGCCTCGCCGAGCAGCGGCTGCCCGCGCGACTCAACAGCGCGGACACCGGCCGGCTCGCCGCGTCCGCCGCGCCGAGCGAGGCGCGCGCGCTGCGCCATGTGCTGGTCTGCACGCCGAGCCTCGGCGGGCAGAACAGCGCCGTCGTCGTGAGCAGGTACGAGTGAACCGGAGACGAGAGAGGACCCCGATGAGCACCAACCAGAGCAATCGTCGCGTCGTCGTCACCGGCATGGGCTGGATCACGCCGCTCGGCCACGACATCGACGGCGTGTGGAAGCGCCTGCTGAACGCCGAGAGCGGCATGGGACCGACCACGCGCTTCGACGCGCGCACCTTCCCGACCAACTTCTGCGCCGAGGTGCGCGACTACTCGATCGACCGCTTCGTGAAGGACGCGTCCGTCCACGCGAGCGCGGGCCTCAACTCGCAGTTCGCGCTCGGCGCCGCGTGCCAGGCGTGGAAGCAGTCCGGCCTCGAGGGTTTCGGCGGCCTCGACCGCAAGCGCGTCGGCCTCTACCTCGGCGCGGGCGAAGGCGTGCTCGACTTCGACAACTACGCCGCGGCGAACCTCGCCGGCTGGAACGCCGCCGACCGCAAGGTCGATGGCGTCTCGTGGGCCGGCACCGCGCACCAGGTCCTCGAGCGGATGTGCGAGGTCGAGCAGGAGCCGAACATGCCCCTCGCGCACCTCGCGCGCGAGTTCGGGATCCGCGGTCCCGCGCTCAACTGCCTCACCGCATGCGCCGCGAGCACGCAGGCGATCGGCGAGGCGTACAGCCTCATCCAGCGCGGCGACGCCGATGTGATGATCTCGGGCGGCACGCACACGATGATCCATGTGCTCGGCGTGACTGGCTTCAACCGTCTCACCGCGCTCTCGACCTCGAAGGGCGATCCGACGAAGGCGTCGCGTCCGTTCGACGCGACCCGCGACGGCTTCGTGATGGGCGAGGGCTCGGGCATGATCGTCCTCGAGAGCCTCGAGCATGCGCTCGCCCGCGGTGCGACTCCGCTCGCCGAGGTCGGCGGCTACGGCTCGAGCGCCGATGCGTTCCGCATCACCGACATCCACCCGGAGGGCCGCGGCGGCGCCGCATCGATGCACATGGCGCTCGCGCAGGCGGGCATCGATCCGCTCGCGCGCCGCACCGACGGCCGCGCCGCGATCGACTACATCAGCGCCCACGGAACCGGCACCAAGGAGAACGACTCGATCGAGACCCGCGGCGTGAAGCGCGTGTTCGGCTAGCACGCGAAGGACATCCCCATGAGCTCGATCAAGAGCATGATGGGGCACCTCATCGCCGCGGCCGGCGCCGTGGAGTTCATCACCTGCGTCCTCGCGATCCGCGACGGCATGCTGCCGCCGACGATCAACTACCAGACGCCCGACCCGGCGCTCGATCTCGACTATGTGCCCAACAAGGCGCGCCAGGCGAAGGTCGACATCTGCCTCTCGAACTCCTTCGGCTTCGGCGGTCAGAACGACACCCTCGTCGTGAAGCGGTTCGCCTGACGCGCCGCACCCGGCGGTTCGGGCGGGCAAGTCGCTACGCTCCCCGCGTGACCGCGGAACCCCCACCGAACCCGCGCAAGGCGATGCGCATCGGCGCGTCTGCGCTCGCTGCCATCGTGGGTCTCGCGATCGCCGCTTTCGTCCTCGCCGCCATGCCGCCCGTCGCGCGCGCGCTGCTCCCCGACGACGCCGACGCGCGCGGCGAAGCGTTCGAGCAGGCGCTCGCCGCCGCCCTCACGAAGGTCCGCCCGGAAGGGGAGGAGTGGGCCATCGCCGTCGACCCCGCCGACATCAACGCGTGGCTCGCCACGCGCCTTCCGAAGTGGATCGACCATGACCCCGCGCTCGCGCCGCTCGCCGACGCGGTCGATCTGCGGGTCGCGTCGATCCGCGACGCGCTCGTCGTCGAGGACGCTGGCCGGGCCCTTGGCGACGCGGTCCTTTCGCTGCCCGTCGAGCCGCGGCTCGAGGGCGACCGCCTTCACCTGTCGATCGGCACCGCGCGCATCGGTCGGCTCCCGGTTCCCGGCAGTGGTTCCGCGATCGCATCGCTCCTCGGCGACGGCCTGGCGCAGCTCGCCGCCGGCCCCGCCCGGATCCCCCTCGCCGACGGCCGAGCCGTCGAACTTCGGGCCATCGAGTGCGATCCCGGCCGCATCGCGCTGCTCTTCCGCACCCGCCCCGCGCCCCCGTAACCGCCGCCTCGCGATACACTCGCCGTCCTTATGCCAGAGCTGACGATCAACGGCAAGAAGTACCCCTTCAAGCCCGGACAGTCCATCCTGCAGGCAGCCCTCGACCAGGATGTCGAGGTCCCGCACTACTGCTACCACCCGGGCCTCTCGGTGGTGGCCAACTGCCGCATCTGCCTCGGTGAGGTCTGGGCCCCGAATCCGAAGACCGGCAAGCTCGAGCCGTTCCCCAAGCTCGTCCCGACCTGCCAGCAGCCCGCATCCGAAGGCATGGTCGTCTACACCGACAGCCCCAAGGCCGTCGCGAACCAGAAGGCGGTCATGGAGTTCCTCCTGATCAACCACCCGGTCGACTGCCCGGTGTGCGATCAGGCGGGCGAGTGCCACCTGCAGGACTACTCGTACCAGTACGGCCGCGGCCAGAGCCGCTTCACCGAGGCGAAGAACAAGCAGCCGAAGAAGGATGTCGGCCCGCATGTGCTCCTCTACAGCGACCGCTGCATCATGTGCACGCGCTGCGTGCGCTTCACGCGCGAGGTCACGGGCACGAACGAACTGATGGTCGACGGCCGCGGCTCCACGGAGCAGATCGATGTGTTCCCCGGCATGGCGCTCGACAACGAGCTCTCGGGCAATGTCGTCGACCTCTGCCCGGTCGGCGCGCTGCTCGACAAGGACTTCCTCTTCCAGCAGCGCGTGTGGTTCCTGAAGAAGACGCCGTCGATCGACGGCATCACCGCCTCGGGCGACAACATCTCCGTCGAGCACAACGACGGCCGCGTGTACCGCGTCAAGCCGCGCACGAACATGGAGGTGAACCAGTGGTGGATCACCGACGAGGTGCGCTACGGCTGGAAGTTCGTGCACGCCGAGAACCGCATCACCATGCCGTCGATCAAGGGGAAGCCCGCGTTCGACGCGCTGAAGCCGATGGAGGCCTGGCGCGCCTCGTGCGCCGCCGCCAACACCGCGCTCGATGCGGCGCGCGGCGCGGGTCGCGGGCTCGCGCTCCTCGTGAGCCCGATGCTCTCCTGCGAGGACGCGTACGAGCTCGCGCGCTACGCGCTGTCGGTCGATCCCGACGCGATGCTCGCGGTCGGTCCGGTTCCGTTCCACGGCGAGGACAAGACCTTCGCCGGTGGCTTCACGATCCGCGCCGAGAAGGCCCCGAACGCGCGCGGCGTCCGCCGCGTGCTCGAGGCGCTTGCGGGCGGCCGCCCCGTCGCGAACGCGCAGGGCTTCGAGAGCGCGCTCGCCTCGGGCAAGTACGGCGCCGCGATCGTCACGGGCAACTATCCGAGCGACTGGGTCACGCCGTCGCTCGCGAAGGCGCTCGGCTCGGTCGGCACCGTCGTCGCGATCGACACGCTCCCGAACGCGGTCACCGAGATGGCCGCCGTCGTGCTGCCGGGCGCCGCGTGGGTCGAGAAGGCCGGTTCCTTCGAGAACGCCACGGGTCGTCTGCAGGGCTTCGAGCAGGCGATCACGCCGGTCGAGCACGCCAAGGCCGAAGCGCAGATCGCGCTCGATCTCGCCGCAGCGCGCGCGGGCAGCCAGGCCGCGCACTTCTGCGCCGACGGCACGCGCTCCGAGATGGCGAAGCTCGCCGGCCTCGAGTGCATGGCCAACGCGATGCACGCCCCCGAGAAGTCCGGCACCGTCGAAAGCGACATGCAGCTCGTCGAGCTCTGATCGCGCGTCCAGTTCGGATACGCACCCCAGCTCTTCGTGCATCGGCGCTACCGAGCGCGTCGAAACCGGTACTCCATGCTCGCCACCCGCGCCGACATCCGCGAAGTCTGGACCCAGGCGTGGCCGACCGTGGTCGCGATGCTCAGCTACACGCTGATGCAGTTCGTCGACAGCCTGATGGTGTCGGTGATCGGACCCCTCGAGGTCGCCGCGCAGGGCAACGGCGGCATGTGGTCGTGGGTCGCGATCTCCTTCGCCTTCGGCGTGCTCACGCTCGTGAACACGCTCGTCGCGCAGCGCGTGGGTGCGAAGCGCACCGGTGAGATCGCGCGCTACGGCTGGGCGGGCCTGTGGTTCGCGCTCGGCTACTGGCTCCTCGTCCTCGTTCCGTTCGCCTTCGCCATCGGGCCGCTGTTCGGCGCGATGGGGCACGAGCCGGAGCTCGTCGCACTCGAGACGACCTACGCGCGCATCCTGCTCGGCGCCGGATGCATCACGGTCGGCGCGAAGGCGCTCTCGAACTTCTTCTTCGGCCTGCAGCGCCCGAAGGTCGTGACGGTCGCCGCGATCGCGGGCAACATCGCGAATGTCCTCTCGAACTACGCCTTCATCTACGGCGATCGCGGCCTTCCGGAACTCGGACTCCCGGGGATTCCCGGCATGCCCGCCTTCGGTCTCGCCGGCGCCGCGATCGGTACCGCGTGCGGCAGCGTGGTCGAGTTCGCCGTGCCGCTCGCGGTGTTCCTGTCCGCGGGCATGCGGCGCGAGTTCGCGATCCTCTCGGCATGGCGGCCCGATCCCCGCGCGATCCGCGACATCCTGCGCCTGGGTCTTCCCGCAGGTCTCCAGTTCGCGAACGAGATGATCTGCTGGGCGATCTTCATGACCGTGCTTGCGGGCGGCTTCGGCAGCGCGCACATGACCGCGGGATGGACGGTGATGCGGTTCGTGCACATGTCGTTCATGCCGTCGGTCGGGCTCTCGACCGCGGCGACGAGCCTCGTCGGGAAGCACATCGGCGAAGGCGACCACGACCGCGCCGCGCGCTCCGCGCACGCGTCGCTCGCGATGGCGGTCGTGTGGATGACCCTCTGCGGGGTGATCTTCGTGCTCTTCCGCCGCGAACTCGCGAGCACCTTCATCGGCGCCGACACATCGCCCGCGCTCGCCGCGGAGATCGTCTCGATCGCCTCGAGCATCTTCATCTGCGCCGCGATCTTCCAGACGCTCGACGCGTTCGGCATCGTCTACACCGGCGCGCTCCGCGGTGCCGGCGATACCTTCGTGCCGGGAATGGCGACGGTCGTCCTGTCGTGGGTCGTGATCGTCGGTGGCGGATGGGTCATGACGCTCGTCGCCCCTGGGCTCGAGTCGATCGGTCCGTGGATCGGCGCCACCGCCTACATCCTGCTCCTCG
>JBEAQW010000305.1:0-8942 GCA_041163725.1 Planctomycetota bacterium | reverse complement strand
CCTCGCGGAACTCGCGCGGCAGCCGGTCCATGTGAGCGGTTCGGGCTCGAGCCTCTTTCTCGTGTGCGACAGCGCGGTGCACGCCGATGTCCTCGCCGACTCGATCGAGACCAAGCTCGGTTTGCCCGCGATCGCGACGGTGACGGCTCCGCCTCCGATCGAGGAGGTCGACGGCGAGGCGCGTGCCGAGGCGACGCACTCCGGAGACGACGATTGATTCCAGCCGCGCTCCCGCGGGTGTTCGGATGGATCGCCCTCTCGGTGGGCACGGTCGGGCTCCTCGTCAGCCTCGGGTTCGTCGCACGCACCTGGGCATGGCATGGCGGCACCGTGACCGCCGTCGGAACGGTCACAGGTCATCGCGCGGCGGCATCCGGGAACCACGCCCCCGCCCGCCCGCACGGCGTGCGGCGACAGCATGCGACGGTCGCGGCGTCCGCCTCCGAAATCGTGCGCTTCGCCGACGGGACGGGGGTCGAGCATGAGTTCGCGTCCGGGATCTCGGTGTCGAACCCGTATCCGATCGGAGCCGCGATCCCGGTGCGATACACGCCGTCCACCCCCGGCGACGCCGTCGTGGACACCTGGTTCCGCGTCTGGGGCTTTCCGCTCGTCTTCGCGGGCGCGGGGCTCGTGTTCGGCCTGTTCGGACTCGCGTTCCTGCGATCGGCGGCTCGCGTAGACTGAACGCCATGCTCTGGCAGCCGTCGCTTCCCGAACGCTACCTGAACGCGACCGAGGATGAACTCGGCCGCGCGATCGAGGCGCGCCGCGGAGAACTCGGATCGAAGCTGCTGATCCTCGGTCACCATTACCAGCAGGATGCCGTCATCCGCCACGCGGATCTCATCGGCGACAGCCTGAAGCTCTCGCAGATGGCCGCGGCGGAGGCGAAGAAGCGCGGCGCGCGCTTCATCGTCTTCTGCGGCGTGCACTTCATGGCTGAAACCGCGGACACGCTGACCGATGATTCGGTCGACGTGATCCTCCCGGATCTTTCCGCCGGATGCTCGATGGCGGACATGGCCGCCTACGAGGACACCGTCGATGCGTGGGAGGAGATCCAGGCGGCGATCGAGGGTACGGGCCAGCGCGTCGTGCCGATCACCTATGTGAACTCGACCGCGGCGATCAAGGCGTTCGTCGGCCAGCACGGAGGCGCGTGCTGCACGAGCTCGAACGCGAAGCGCGTGTTCGAGTGGGCGATGAAGGGCGGCGATGCGCCGCTCGCGCGCGGCGAGAGCGTGAAGATCCTCTTCCTCCCCGACCAGCATCTCGGCCGCAACACCGCGAAGTCGCACGGATTCGTGACCGAGGTGGACGAGGCGGCTGGCGCGGGCAAGGCGCAGTGCGCGCTCTGGAATCCGAAGCTCGAGCGCGGTGGCCTGACGCCGGCTCGGATCCGCGAGGCGAAGGTGCTCCTCTGGGCCGGACACTGCAGCGTGCACAAGCTGTTTCGTCCCGAGCATGTCGCGGCCGCGCGCCGGGAGGGACGCACGGTGCTCGTCCATCCCGAGTGCGCGCAGGAGGTCGTCGACATCGCCGATCTCGCGGGTTCGACCGAGTTCATCATCGATGCGATCGGGAGCGCCGCGCCCGGCACGAGCTGGGCGGTCGGAACCGAGGTGCATCTCGTCGAGCGCATCGCGCGCAGCGCGGCGCGGCGCGGGGTGAATGTCCGCATTCTCAGCGAGTGCCAGTGCCTGTGCACGACGATGTACCGGATCGACCAGGCGCATCTCTCCTGGTGCCTCGACCAGCTGGCGGCCGGAAAGGTCGTGAACCGGATCGCCGTCCATCCGGAGGCGAAGCGGCTCGCGAAGTCCGCGCTCGAGCGCATGCTGCGGCTCGCGCCCGGCCGGAGCGCGGTGCCCGTCGGCGTCGACTGACCGTGCGTTTCCCCGAAGTCGCGTCGCGATGCGGAATCCCGCCGGAGCGGCGGCCGACCATCGTCCGCCGCTGATACCGTTGCATCGGTCCGTTCGGCCTTCCACGGTGGTCCTCTCCATGCGACGCAAGAAGATCCTCCTCGCGCTCCTCTCGCTGGTCGTCCTCCTCGCGGTGCTCGTCGCGCTCGCGCCGACGCTTGCGTCCGGCTACGCGCGATCGCGGATCGAGGATGAACTCGCCGCGCGTGTCGACGGCACGGTCGCGGTGCGCTCCGTCTCGCTCTCCTGGTTCGGCGTCCAGCGCGTCGAGGGACTTGCGATCGACGGAGGTCCCGAGAAGGGGCGTCTCGATCTCGACATCGTCGTGGCGGAGGGGCTGCTCGCGCTCGCGCAGGGTGATGACATCACGATCGAACTCGGCGGCCGCGCCGGCACGGCGTTCGATGCGGAAGGGCGCATCGGACTCGCCGGACTCGCGCGGCCGTCCGATGCGGCGGTCGGTGGGGCCGCGCCCGTCGCGCCCGCCGCCGATGCGCCTGCGGGTGGGACTCCACTCGGAGCGCGCACGCTGCGCATCCTGCTGAAGGACCTCGATCTCGCGGCGACCGATCACGAGGGCCGTTCGTATGCGGTGAACGCGATCGACGGCGAGCTCTCGCTCGTCGGGAACGCGCTCGAGATCTCGCTCTCCGCGGAGACCGAGGCGTCGGCCCAGAAGGGCGCGCTCTCGATCGAGGCGGCGCTCGCCCTTGCATTCGGCGCGTCCGGCGCGGATCCCGCGGAAACCACGGGGACCGCGGTCGTCTCGGCGACGCGCCTCGCCGTACCGACCGGCGCGGGTGAACTGCTCGTCAGCACGCTCCGGCTCGATGTCGCGAAGTCGACGACCGGCGATGTCTCGGTCAAGGCCGACATCGCCGCGCGCGTGGCGGGGAGTTCGGAAGCGACCGTGAAGGCGGACATCGCGCTCGCGTCGCCGTTCGATGCGGAAGGGCGCTTCGTGCTCGATCCCGCCGCGATCAGCGCCATGGTCGAGGCGCGCGGCGTGCCGCTCGGCGCGTTGCAGCCGTGGGCGCCCGAGATCGCCCCGGGTACGCGCCTCTCGTTCATCGACGATATCGGCGATACGGCCGACCTCACGCTCTTCAAGCAGAAGGGCACGCGCGCGCGCGTCGCGTTCGCGGCGCGCCAGCTGCGGCTCGACTTCGACGGCGCCGTCGCGCCCGACGGATCGAGCATCGACGCGGGCACGGTCACGGCCAGCGCGACGCTGCGACCGGAACTGCTCGCTGCCGTCGCGGTCGACACCGCGATGCCGCTCTCCATCACGCTCACGGGCGAACGGATCGCGTGGCGACGCGAACTCGACGCCGTGCGTTCGGTCGGCGGTTCGCTCGCGCTCGCGCTCGCCGCGCCGTTCGACTGCGCGATGCGCGGCGATCCTCTCCGGCTCCGGCTCGACGGTCTCGACTTCACCTGCTCGAAGGAGCAGGGCACCGCACTCGCGTCCGCGTCGGTCGGGTTGAAGGGGCGCTACGGCGCGACGGGCGACACCGCTGCGTCGCTGCGTGGCGAGATCGACCTCGCGTCGCGTGCGCTCGTCGAAGGCGCCGCGGATGCGTCGCTCGCGCTCGACCCGGCATTCCTCGAGCGCGTGACGGGTGGTGCGTTGACCGCGCGCGGACAGGCCGCCGCGCTCCGCGTGTCGGTGCCCGAGATCGCATATCTCCCGAGCGAGGACTACCAGGGGCTGCAGGCGCTCGTGGCCCGCACACGCATCCAGCTCGAGGGTGCGGTCGCCATCGAGGATGAGGGCAAGTCGGCCGCGGTGCGCGACCTCGTGGTCGACCTCGAGACGCCACGGTCGGGACGCGAGGGATCGCTGGCCGTCACCACGCGCATCGATGGCGCGCTCGTGCGGATCGATCAGCGCTTCTCGGCGATTCCCGCGGGTGCGTTCGATCTCTCGATGCTCGGTGCGCACGGCACGGTCGCGATCGAAGGGCTCGACCCGACGGTGATCGCGCGTCTCGCGCCCGAGGCGTCGCGTTCGGTCGGACTCCTCGGTCGCGGTGCGATGCGCCTCGACGCGCGCAACCGTACCGAGCGTGGCGCGGTGCTCGCCGACTTCACGCTCGACGCCTCCGCGGTCGACGCGAGCGGCGCGATGCGCTACGAGCCCGATGCGATCAGCGCCTCGAACCTCGTCGTCGATGCCACGCTGACCGAGGAGGGCCTCGCCTCGCTCGAACTCGGCGACGCGACGGAGATCGAGCCCGGCGCGCGGATCTCGCTGCGCGCGCCCATGATCGCGCTCTCGCGCCGCGGGGAATCCGCGGCATGGGCGCCGTCGGGCGATGTCGCGGTCCGCGCGGTCGTCGAGGGGTTCCGCGTGCTGCGCGCGCCCGGGATCACGGCTCCCATCGGCGTACCGAAGCTCGACGCATCGGCGAGCTATGTGTTCGCCGAGGAGCGCGCGACCATCAACGGCAACGCGTCGCTCGGAGGCGGCGGCACCGCCGGCGCGCTCGAGTTCGCGCTCGCCTGGCGCAAGCCCGCCGAAGCGAAGCTCTTCGCAGGCACCGAGGGAACCCTCGCGCTCTCCGACTTCGATCTCGCCCGGTTCGAGCCGAGCTTCGGTCTCGAGGCCGGAACCTACTCCGGGTTGCTCGGTGGACGCGGCGCGCTCACGATCGAGTTCAGCGAGCGCGACATGCCGCGCGGCACCGTCGCGCTCGAGTTCCCCCGCACGAACGGCGCGATCACGCTCTCGGCGCCTCAGGAGGGCGCCGCGCGCGTTGCGCGATTGACCGGGCGCGTCTCGTCCGACATCGCACCCGACACCCTGGCGCGTCTCGCGGGCATCGGACGGGACGCCGCGCGACGCGTGGCCGAGTCGGTCGCGGTGACGCTCGACATCGAGCAGCTCTCCGCGCCGCTCGACGCGCGGATGCAGCCCGATCTCGCGAAGGCTTCGGCGATCGTGCGCGGTTCGGCGACGCCGATCACCATCGAGGTCCGCGACGCGGAGGGGCGGAAGTCCTCCTTCTCGACCGGCGCGCTCGTGCTGAACGCGACGAGCGCCGCGCTCGCCGAGGAGATCTCGCTCAAGGTGAACGGAGGCGACGGCGGTGATGCCGGCACGCTGGCGGTCGACGCCCGCGTGCGGGGCGCGATCGGCGCCGACGCGAAGCCCACGCTCGACGGCACTCTGCGCGCGACGAAGTTCCCCGCGGCCACGATCGACGCACTTGCGGCGACCGATGGCGCGATCGCGCGCTATCTCGGCGACGCGATCGACGCGGAGGCCGACGCGCGTGGATTCTCCGCGCTCGGCGGCACGCTCGCCGCACGGCTGTCGTCACCCTACGCCACGCTCGATGCGCCCGCGCTCGTCGTCGCCGACGAATCGCTCACGGTGGCGTCGGACCGCCCCGTCCTCGCGACCTTCACCATGTCTCCCGCGGTGCGCGAGCAGCTGCTCGCGTCGATCCATCCCGTGTTCCGCGATGTCAGCACGGGCGCACCCGCGCGCTTCACGATGCCCCGCCTGTCGTGGCCGCTCGACGGCGACCGGTCGAAGTTCGACGCGGAGTTCTCGCTCGAGACCGGCGAGATGACGCTCGTGAACTCGGGCGCGGTGTCGGGGCTCCTGGCGCTCGCGTCCGCCGCGCGCACGGAGGGGTTCGAGGCCTTCCTCGATCCGCTGCGCGCGAAGGTCGAGAAGGGACGCCTCACCTACAGCGACTTCTCGCTGCGCGTCGGCAAGACCGCGGCGGGGGGCTGGCGCAATTCCGTCGTGTTCGCCGGCGACATCGACCTCGCCGCGAAGCCGATCCGCGCGAACTCGATCACCACGAAGCTGCCGCTCGCCGATGTCGCGAACTGGTCGCGCGAGGCGCGCGACATCCTCAACGCGCTCTCGGTCGCGAGTCCGGAACTCGCGCGCAGCCTCACCGTCGGCGTCGAGATGTCGGGCCCGCTGTTCGACGCCGCCGGCAAGCCGGTCAAGCCCGCGACGAAGCTCAGCCTGCCCGATGTCGGCGATGTGCTGAAGGACAACCCGGCGGGCATCCTCGATGCCGCAGGCGGCATCGCCGATCTCTTCAGGAAGAAGAAGAAGGAGTAGCGTCCACGCGTGGCGCGGATGGCCGCCGCGGACCGCGGCCGCTCCTACATGGGCTTCTCGCCGATGGTCTCGTCGTACACCTGGAGCAGCTTCGTCTTGTCGAAGATCAGCTCCTGGCGCGACAGGCCCGTCACCTCGTAGTGCGGCGTGAGCTCGATCGCGTCGCAGGGGCACGCTTCCTCGCACATGCCGCAGTAGATGCAGCGAAGCTCGTCGATGTCGAACTGCTTCGGGTACTTCTCGCGGTCGGACCAGGGCGATTCCTCGGCCACGATGTGGATGCAGTTCGCAGGGCACGCAGTCGCGCACATGAAGCACGCCACGCAGCGCACGCGGCCGTCCTCGTCCTTGTTCAGGCGGTGGACGCCCCGGAAGTAGGGCCGGAACTGGCCGCCTTCCTCGACCGGCCGGTCGTCGCGCTTCTGCTCGGGGTACTGGAGCACCCAGATGTTCTTCTTGTTCGAGCCGCCGCGGCCGATGTTCTCGAAGCAGTGGCGCAGCGTGGTTCCGAGACCCTTGAAGATCGTCGGGAGCAGCAGGCTCTCGCCGCGCGTCAGGCGGGTGGGGGTCACATCGATGACTTCTTCGTCGCGGGTCGCCATGGGGCCGAGATGGTACGGTGTTGTGGTGACGGACGAAAGCCGCCCCGAATCCCGCACAAACGAGCCGTCGCGCGGCCGCGGCATGCGCTTCCTCCAGTCCGTCGATGCGTCGCTCATCGGCCTCGGGACGCAGATGCTCAGCGAAGTCGCCGCGGGCGTGCTCATCGGCTACGGCCTCGACTACATGCTGGGAACGAAGAATCGCTGGATCGTCGTGGGTTCGATCGCCGGAGTCGTCGTCGCGATGTGGACCGTCGTCCGCGTCGCGATCCGGCTGCAGACGCCGCGCCGACAACCGCCGCAGCGTGGTGGGCGGGGCACCGGAGGCGTCGATCGGAGCGATGGGGGAGCGAAGCAATGAACGGCTCCCAGGGTGCGCCGGGCTTCCCGACCAACCGACTGCTCCTCGCCACCGGAGTCAGCGCCGCGGTGCTCCTCGCCGGCGCGACCGCCCTCAAGGTGGGGGCGGAGTGGTCTGCGGAAACCTATCAATCTGTCGTATATGGACTTGCGGCCGCGGTGATCGCGCATGTCGCCGGCATCCTCGCGGGAGCCTTTCTTGCACCCGCCCCAGGCTCCGGCCACGGGCCGATGAACGCCTATCTCGCGTCCACCGTCGTGCGCTTCCTGTGCGCACCGATTTTTTCCGTCTCGTTATACTTTGCCCTCCCCGCGGAGCCCAAGCCGCTCCTGATCGGAGCCGGCGCGGGCTACCTCCTCATCCTGGTCGTCGACATCGCGACCATGCTGAGGTGCCTGTCGGGGAGTGCAGGATCGAGCCCCACGCACCGCGCGTGATTCGTTCAGGCACGACGGGAACCGTCTCGCCTCGGCGTGCGTGTTCCGCGACATCGTGACAGATTTCACGAACGCTTCCCGCGTTCGAACGACGCAGAACCAAACGAACATGAGCATCTCCCTCCAACTTGCTCCGGTGATCGACGCCATCCAGCCGCTGCTCGCGGCAGGTGGCAATCCGCTCGATCACGTGCTCGACAAGGAGTCCGCGCTCGGCGAACTCCTCGGTCTCGGCCACCTCAAGCTCAGCGTCGTCTCGATCGTGACGGCCGCGGTGGTCGCGCTCGCGGTGCTCTCGGTCGCCGCGCGCAGCATCGCGACCGGTCCTGCCGCGCAGGGCACGGACCGCTACCTCACGAAGGGCCGCATCGCGCAGATCGTCGAGGTCATCGTGCAGGGGCTCCGCGAGGGCGTGCTGGAGCCGCTGCTCGGCAAGGCCACCGCGAACTTCTACCTCCCGTTCTTCCTCTCGCTCTTCTTCTTCATCCTGACGCTCAACCTGCTCGGCTTCGTCCCGTTCGCCGACATGCAGGAGTTCGTCCACAAGATGATGGGACACAGCCACGAAGGCGACGCCGGCGCGCAGGGCGGCCACTCCCCGATCTTCTTCGGCGGAACGGCCACGGCCTCGATCTCGGTCACGGCCGGCCTCGCGACGGTCTCGTTCCTCGCGATCATGTTCCAGTCGATGCGCGATCTCGGCGTGAAGGGCTTCCTCGAGCACATGTGCGGCGGCAAGGAACTGCTGACGGGGCCGAAGGGCCTGCTGCTCGTGGTCCCCATCATCTTCGTCGTCGAGGTGCTCGGCCTCTTCATCAAGCCGGGCGCGCTCGCCATCCGTCTCTTCGCGAACATGCTCGCGGGCCACACGCTGCTCGCGACCATCTTCAGCTTCACCGGCATGGCGCTCGCCGCGAAGGGCTGGGCGCTCGCCGCGCCGATCGGCCTGATCTCGGCGCTGTTCGCCGTCGCCATCAGCTTCCTCGAGCTCTTCGTCGCCTTCCTCCAGGCGTTCGTGTTCATGTTCCTCACCGCGGTGTTCATCGGCATGATGAGCCATCACGGCGACCATGGTCACGATCACGAGCATGGGCACGGCCACGACGAGGCGCACGGTCACTCGCACGCCCACGCGCACTGAACCGACAACTCCGGGCCCGTGGGAGGCCCGGCTGAAAGATCCCGATCCTTCAACCGGCGCGTCCCACGGCGTCCGAGCAAAGACCAAACCCATTTGGAGCACAGTCAGATCATGAGCAAGCTCAGCAAGTTCGTTCCGTTCGCCGTCCTCGCCGCCTTCGTCGCCGCCCCGGCCTTCGGTGCCGACGGTGACGCCGCCGCCGCCGCTGGAAAGCCCATGGCCGCCGGCCTCGCCGCGATCGGTGCGGGCCTCGCCGTCGTCGGTGCCGGCCTCGGCATCGGTCGCATCGGTGGTGGCGCCGTCGAGGCGACCGCCCGCCAGCCCGAGATGGCCTCGACCATCCAGACCCAGATGATCCTCACCGCCGCGCTCATCGAAGGCGT
>JBEAQW010000304.1:0-10510 GCA_041163725.1 Planctomycetota bacterium | reverse complement strand
TCGAGCGACTCGAGCATCTTCGCGATGTCCGCGATCTCGCGGACGAGCGCGTCGCCGTCGAGCTTGGCGGCGTCCTTCGCACGGGTGGCGAGACCGTCGGCCGCCATCTGCGCGGCCATCGCGCGCGGGCCGGTCAGCGCGATCACGCGGCGCACGCCCGCGGCGAGTCCGCCCTCGCTCACGAGCACGAACTGCTTCGCATCGCCCATCGACGCGAGGTGCGTGCCGCCGCAGAACTCGATCGAGAGTTCCTTCCAGCGCGGATCCTCGGGCTTCGCGACGAGGTCCGCCACCGGCGCGCCGATCGACACGACGCGCACCGGATCGGGATAGCGCTCGCCGAACACGGCGCGCACGCCGCTGATCTCGCGCGCCTTCGCCAGCGGCACCTCGCGCGCGTCGACCGCGAGATTCGCGGCGATCGCGGCGTTCACGCGACGCTCGACCTCCTTCACCTGCCCGAGCGACAGCGCGGACTTCGCCGCGTAGTCGAAGCGCAGCTTCTCGTCGTCGACGAGCGAGCCCTTCTGCTCGACCTCGTCGCCGGCCACCGCGCGCAGCGCGAGATTCAGCGCGTGCGTCGCGCTGTGGTTCGCGCGGATCGACTCGCGCCGGTCGCGCTCGAGCATCAGCTGGCCCGTCTCGCCGCAGCTCATGCGTCCGTGCTTCAGCCGGCCGATGTGCAGCACATAGTCGCCCGCGCGCTGCACATCCTCGACGAGGAACACGGCGTTGCCGCCACTCGAGCGCTCGAAGTCGTTGCCGTGGCCGCTCGCGCGGTCGGTGCGGAACGATCCGTGGTCCGCGACCTGTCCGCCCATCTCGGCGTACATCGGCGTCCGGTCGAAGATGAACGCGAGCGCGGCGCTGCTGTCGGCCTCGGCGTGCTCATCGAAGTCGTGGCCGTTCCAGATCGCCATGAGCGTGGCGCTCGTCGGCTTGCCTGCGAACTTCAGGTGGTCGTCGGTCGGACGCACGCCGAGCTCGGCGAGCTTCGCGATCGCGTCCGGAGGGAAGTGCATGCCGCCACCGCCGCCGCCGGCCGCGCGGCTCTTCTCGCGCGCGGCCTCCATGAGCGCCTCGTATCCCGCGACATCGACGGTGAGTCCCGCCTCCTCGGCCATCACCTGCGTGAGATCGATCGGGAAGCCCCAGGTGTCGTGCAGGCGGAACGCGTCATCTGCGGACACCGTGCGCCCGCCCGCCGCCTTCACCTGCGCGGCTGCGTCGGCGAAGAGCGCGAGGCCGCGCTCGAGCGTCCTTCCGAATTGGATCTCCTCCTCCTCGATCACCTGCGCGACGCGCTTCGCCGCAGGCGCGAGTTCGGGGAACGCGCCGCCGAGGCTCGCGACGACCGCGGGCACGAGGTCCTTCAGGAACGGACCGCGCACGCCGAGGGTCTGATGACCATGGCGAACCGCGCGGCGGAGGATGCGCCGCAGCACATAGCCGCGCCCCTCGTTCGAGGGCGACGCACCGTCGGTGAGCGCCATCGTCAGGCAGCGGATGTGGTCGGCGATCACGCGGTACGCGATGTCGATGTGGTCCTCGAGCCTGCCGCCGTACGCGCGTGCGCCGGTGCGCGCGCGGATCGCCTCGAACACGGGCGCCCACAGGTCGGTGTCGTAGTTCGAGCGCTTGTCCTGGATCACGCTCACGAGCCGCTCGAGGCCCATGCCCGTGTCGACATGCTTCGCGGGCAGCGGCTTCAGCGTGCGGTCGGGCTCGCGGTTGAACTGGATGAACACATGGTTCCAGATCTCGAGCACATCGGGATCGCCCGAGTTCACGAGGCTCGCCGCGTTGCGGCCGCCGATCCGGTCGAAGTGGATCTCGGTGCACGGTCCGCACGGACCCGTGTCGCCCATCTCCCAGAAGTTGTCCTTCATGTTGCCGGGCAGCACATGGTCGGCCGGCAGCAGCGACTCCCACAGGGCCTTCGCCTCGAGGTCGGGCGCGAGGCCCGCGGCGGGATTGCCCTCGAACCAGGTCGCGTACAGGCGGTTCGGGTCGAGTCCGTACACCTTCGTCAGCAGCTCGAAGCCCCAGCGGATCGACTCCTGCTTGAAGTAGTCGCCGAACGACCAGTTGCCGAGCATCTCGAAGAAGGTGTGGTGATAGGTGTCCTTGCCGACATCCTCGAGATCGTTGTGCTTGCCGCCCGCGCGGATGCACTTCTGCGTGTTCACCGCGCGCGTGTAGTCGCGCTTGCCGCGTCCGAGGAACACATCCTTGAACTGGTTCATGCCCGCGTTGGTGAAGAGCAGCGTCGGATCGTCGTGCGGCACGACGGGGCTCGACGGCGCGAAGGTGTGCCCGGCCTTCTCGACGAAGAAGTCGATGAAGGCCTTGCGGATCTCTGCGGCGGTGGTGGGGCGCGTGGCGTCGGGCATGGAAGCTGGGCTCGGGGCGGACATGACGATGTCGGCGATGGTCCTATCGGAAACGGAAGCGGCAAGATAGGGGAGTGGTGGATGGAACGGGCGCGCGGCGCGGCGGCGGGCCGGTGCGCCGCCGATGCGATCATCGGGGATGAAGCGCGCGTCCCTTCGCGGTAGTCTCCCCGCCATGCCTGCACGCACACCATTCATCGGCGGCAACTGGAAGATGAACCTCCACCACGCCGACGCGCTCGCGCTCGCGGCGGCCGTCGCCGACGCCGTGCGCGCGCATCCGGGCGCCGAGGTCGCCGTCTTCCCGCCGTTTCCGTACCTCGCTGCGGTCGGTGCGGCGCTCGCCGGCGCCGCCGGCCTCGGCGGACAGGACTGCTCGGCCGAGGCGAAGGGCGCCTTCACGGGGCAGGTCTCGGCCTCCATGCTGAAGGACATCGGCGCGGGGAGCGTCCTTATCGGTCACTCCGAGCGTCGGCACGGGCTCGGGGAGACCGATGCGCTGCTCTCGCGGAAGGTCGGCCGTGCGGTCGAGGCGGGCCTCGCGCCGGTCGTCTGCGTGGGCGAAACGCTCGAGGAGCGCGAGGCAGGCCGCGCCAACGAGGTCATCGCCTCGCAACTGCGCGGAACGCTGGCCGGACACGCGGAGGACGCGCTCGACGCGCTTGTTATCGCCTACGAGCCCGTCTGGGCGATCGGAACCGGCCGCACGGCGACGCCCGATGACGCGGTCGACGCCCATCGGGCGGTCCGACGCACGCTCGAGGAACTGTATAGTGCGCGATTCTCCGACCGGACCCGCGTGATCTACGGCGGGTCGGTCAATGCCAGGAACGCCGCCGAGCTCTTCGCCCGCGAAGACATCGATGGCGGGCTCGTCGGCGGGGCTTCGTTGGTCGCTTCCGACTTTGCGGCGATCATCGCGGCCGCGGCGAGCCGATAGAACGCATCCGGATCGCGTCGAGCGACTCGTCCGGCTGCCGGAAAGCAAGTGCCAGCAAGACAGTCAGATCGGGAGCCCATGTCCATTCTCTTCAACATCCTCACGCTGCTCTTCATCGCGGTTTCGATCGCCCTCGTGCTCATCGTGCTCGTCCAGCGCCCGCAAGGCGGCGGTCTGTCGGGCGCGTTCGGCGGCGGCGGCGGAACCGACACCGCGTTCGGTGGACGCACGGGTGATGCACTCACCGTCGCGACGATCACGGCGTTCACGATCTACCTTCTCATCGCGATCTCGCTGAACATCTCGGCGAACTCAAGCCGCAATGCGGCGCGCGAGGCATCCACGAGCACCGCTGCCCCCGATACGGGCGATGGAACCACCCCGCCGCCCGTCGCGCCGAGCCAGCCGCTTCCGATCCCGCCCGACGAGGTCATGAAGCTCCTCTCGGACACCGATCCGAACGCGTCTCCGGCCTCGAACGAGACGGCACCGGCGACCCCCGAAGCCCCCGCGCCCGAGACGCCCGCCGCTCCCGGCGGACAGTGATCCGAACGCGACCCCTGCATGATTCGCTCGATGACCGGCTTTGGCTCCGCGACCGCTGATGCGGAAGGCTGCCGATTCTCGGTCGAGATCAAGAGCGTCAACAACCGCTTCTTCAAGGCGACCGTGCGTCTGCCGGAGGAACTCTCGACCCTCGAGACCGAGGTCGAGGCCGCGGTGTCGAAGCGCCTCGGACGCGGCAGCGTCGTCGTACTGGTGCGCTTCGTGCCCGGAGGTTCGGTCGCGGCCGCGGAGGTGAACCCCGATGCGGCGCGCACCGCGCTCACCGCGCTCCTCGCCGCGCTGCCTGTTGAACTGCGCGACCGTGCGACGGTCGACCTCGGCGCGCTGCTCGCGGTGCCGGGCGTGCTCCGCACCGACGGCGTCGAGCAGGTCGTCGAGATGGCGCGGCCCGTGATCCTGCGACTCGTCGACGAGTCGTGCACCCGCGTCCTCGAGATGCGCACGCGCGAGGGCGATTCGATCCGCGCCGAGCTCTCCCGCTTCGGCGGCGTGATCCGCGAGGCGCTTTCGCATGTCGCCGGGCGCGCGCCGCAGGCGACGAACGCGTACCAGGAGCGCCTGCGCACGCGCATGAACTCGCTGCTCGCCGATCTCGGTGCGACCGCTGCCGAGGAGGATCTCCTCCGCGAAGTCGCCGTGTTTGCCGAGCGATCCGACATCGCCGAGGAGGTGATCCGTCTCACGGGCCACCTCGACCAGTTCGAGCAGGTGATCTCGCCGGCCCACGCCGAACCCGCGGGACGCAAGCTCGACTTCCTCTCGCAGGAGATGCTCCGCGAGGCCAACACGATCGCCTCGAAGTCGCAGGATGTCGAGATCGCGCGCAGCGTGGTCGAGATGAAGACCGCGATCGACCGCATCAAGGAACAGGCCGCGAACGCGGAGTGACGCGTGGCTTCGAGCGAGCACTCATCGCACGGGTCGAACGACGACCACTTCCATCTGCCGCCCGCCGGCGGGGGTGAGTCCCAGCGCGAGCGCTTCCAGGCGCGCGAGATCGCGACGGTGCTGTCGCACTACGACCTCGGCGTCATCACGAACATCCGTGAGTACCGCCGTGGATCGCGACGCTCGCCCAAGCTGCGGCTCGACACCGAGCGCGGGACGATGATCCTCAAGCGGAAGTCGCCCGGATACTTGCGCGCGCGCGCCGAGGCCGGACACGCGCTGCAGACGCGCGCCGCCGATGCGGGCGTGCCCGTTGCGGCGCTCGTTCCGCTGCGTCACGGCGGCACGCTGCTGTCGCTCCCCGATGTCGCCGCAGGCGCCGGAGCCGAGCGCCTCTACGAGATCTTCGAGTGGGTCGACGGGTCGCGCTACGAGCGCGATCCCGCGCAGGCCGAGGAGGCGGGCGCGGCGCTCGCCCGACTGCACGCGGCGTTCGCGCCCGTGCGCCGCGGCGACGCGCTTCCGATCGGCGGCTTCTCCGACACCGATGCGGTGCGTCGCTCGCTCTTCCTCGCCGATGCTTCGGCGAGCGTGCGCCTCGATCCCGCGGCGCGCGCGGAGCTCGGATCGCTCGTCGACGCGCTCGACCGCCACATCGGGCGGATCGAGCGCAAGCTCGGCGAGAAGGGTCTCGCGGAGCAGCGCGTCTCGCTCTGCCACGGCGACTTCCATCCGGGCAACACGCTCTGGCTCGGCGTCGTGCTCGGTGCGGTGATCGATTTCGACAGCGCACGGCACGAGTCGGTCGCCGCCGAGGTCGCGAACGCGCTGCTGCAGTTCTCGCTCAAGCATCGCGTCGGCGAGGATCCCGACGCGTGGCAGGTTGGCCTCGACGGCGACCGGCTCCGCGCGTTCGCGGAGGGTTACCGCTCGCAGCCCGCGACGGTGCCGCACGCGGAGATCGCGCCGCTCATTCCCTGGCTGATGCTTTCCGCGGTGATCGCCGAGGCCGCCGCTCCGATCGCGCGCGACGGGGATTTCGCAGGGATTCCTGCGCTTCCGTTCCTGCGTGCCACGGTGCGCCTCGTCGACTGGATCGGCGAGCGCACGCGCGCGGTCTCGTCGGCGTTCGGGGCGTAGCGCGTCCGGCGTGCTACGCTAGGAACATGTCCGCCGCGGCCGTCATCCTCTCGATCTGCCTCGCCGCGCCTGCGCCGCAGGTGGTCGTGCTCGACGCCGAGCAGCGGATGGTCGTGCCGCGCGCGACGCCGAAGCTTCCGAGCGATGAGGAACTCGCGGAGATCAAGGTGTCGCCCGAGATCCTGAGGCTTGCGCGCGAGCTCGATGCGGCCACGCTCGCAGAGCGCCGCGCCGCGCGCGATGCGATCGCGGCGCGCAAGCCCACGCCCGAGGAGCTCATGGCGCTGCTGCTGCGCACGGACCTCAGCGCCGAGGCGAGGCATCAGCTCGTGGGCGTGCTGCGCGATCGCATCCTGTTCGCGCCTCGCGGTGCGCTCGGCATCCGCATGGAGAACGTGATGGAGCCGGGCGGCGGTGTGCGCATCATCGCGCTGATTCCCGGCATGCCCGCCGAGAAGGTGCTCAAGGTCGGCGACATCGTGATCAATGTGAACGGCGCGGTCGTGCGGCATACGGGCGACCTCGTGAGCGCGGTGCAGACCCTGCCGCCTGGCGTCGAGATTCCCGTCATCGCGAAGCGCGTCCGCGCCGAGGCGCTTGCGGGTCGACGGCCGGCCGAGGGCGTCGCCGATCCGGCGGGTGCGGGGCAGCCCGTGCAGACCTTCGAGGAGGTGACGGTGCTTCTTCGCCTCGGATCGACCGAGGAACTCGAGGAGCGCGGCGCCGCGGCGGGGCCCCTGGGGGGGCGGGTGGTGCCCGTCGCCGGACTGACCTTCGAGCGCCGCGCGACGGCGAAGCTCGCGGCGGACCGGTTCCTTCCCACGCCGGATTCGGTGCCGTTCCCGAAGCGCGACGACGCCGACGCGAATCGACCGCCGGCGACCGTCGAATCGGTGCGGCGCGTGCTGGTCGAACTCCAGCTCGCGGGTGGTGACGCGCAACTCGCGCGCGACTACCGGCGTCGGCTCGACGCGATCGCCGGGCAGTTCGCGGGTGCCGTCGACGAGGAGACGCGCGCCAAGCTCCAGGCGCTGCTCGAGGAACTCGAGCTCGAGATCCGCTCCGCGATGTGAGCGCGATCCGCTCGGACTTCGCCGATCATCGCTTCCACCAGAGTGAGCGAAGGCGAGCGTCCTGCGGCGAAGCGGCAGCCGCTCGCCAGTCGCGACCGCTCGGACTTCGCCGATCATCGCTTCCACCAGAGGGAGCGAGAGCGAGCGTCCTGCGGCGAAGCCGCAGCCGCTCGCCAGTCGCGAACGCTAAGACAACGGATTGCGGAAGTGCTCGTTCTGGATCGGCACGACCACCTCGAGCACATGCTGGAGCACCTCGGCGGGCGAGCCCATCGCGTGCACCTCGCGCACGATCTCCTTCGGATAGAAGTCGAGCACGGGTCGCGTCTCGTTCGCGTAGACCTCGAACCGCTTGCGGATCACCTTCTCGTCGGCGTCGTCGATGCGGTTCTCCTTGAGCGCGCGGCGACGCATGCGCGTCACCATCGCCTCGATGTCGGGGCAGACGAGGTGGAGCACCGCCAGCACCTCGAGGTACTGCTCGAGATGCTTCGCCTGGTTCACATTGCGCGGGATGCCGTCGAGCACGAGCAGGTCGACATTCGGCTTGTAGATCGAGAGCACGGTCTGCGCGTGCATGTTCTGGCGCCACATCTCGATCGTGAGCTCGTCGGGGACGAGCTCGCCGCGCGAGGAGAACTCCATGAACTTCCGGCCGAGGTCCGACGCCATGTCGAGCGAGCGGAACACATCGCCGCATGCGAGGTGGTAGAAGCCGGGCACCTTGCCGAGGATCTTGCCCTGCGTGCCCTTGCCTGCGCCGGGCGCGCCGAAGAGAAGAATCGTCTTGTACCGTCGCGTGCTGCCGTTCGACATGAAGCGCCTCCACTCGCGTCCGGTTCCGGACGGGAGCGGAGGGTAGATCGGCCTGCGGGTGCGGGGGGGTTGAGGGGCGGTCGAAAACGGCAAAAACAGAGAGTTGGCGGCGTCGTTTCGCGTGCGTGGGCGCGGGGGTTACACTCGCGGGCATGCCGTTCCCCGCCAAGCGCTGGCTGTTGCCCGACCGGGAGGATTCGCGCGGTTTCGCGCGCGTCTCCATCGTGGAGCGCCTGCTTTCGGCGCGCGGGGTCCGCTCGGACGAGGACCGTGCGGCCTTCTTCAATCCGGTCCTGACGACCCTGCAGCATCCGTCCGCGATGCATGGCATGGCCGAGGCCGCGCGGGCGGTGACCGAGGCGCTGCGCGCGAAGCGACGCATCGGCATCTACGGCGACTACGACGTGGATGGCGTCATGGCGACCGCGATCCTGTGGCACATGATCCGCGCGATCGAGCCGGGCACCGAGGTCGTGACCTATGTGCCGCACCGGCGCAAGGAGGGCTACGGTCTCAACGCCGACGCGCTGCAGAAGCTCGCTGCCGACGGCGTGCAGACGCTCGTGACGGTCGACTGCGGCGTCTCGGCGATCGAGGAGGCGCGGCTCGCGCAGGAACTCGGGCTCGAGCTCGTCGTGACCGACCACCATGACCTCGCGGCCGGCGGCGAGATTCCGGTCGCGCGTGCGGTCGTGCATCCGCGGCTTCCGTCGGAGCAGCGGTTCGGCGAGCTCTGCGGCGCGGGCGTTGCGTGGAAGCTCGCGTGGATGATCGCGGCGGAATGGACCGGCATCGGTCCCGGTGGTCGGCTTCCGAAGGTGCTGCAGACGAAGCTTCTGAACCTGCTCCCGCTCGCGGCGGTCGGCACCGTCGCCGATGTCATGCCGTTGCTCGGTGAGAACCGCGCCATCGTGCGCGAGGGACTGCGGCTGCTTCAGCAGACCGGCATCGTCGGCTTCGACGAACTGCTGCCCGCAGCGCGCATGTCGCCCGCGGAGCTGAACGGCGCCGCAGCCGACGCGGAGAAGGTCGCGTTCCGCCTCTCGCCGCGCATCAATGCGTGCGGCCGCATGGGGCACGCCGAGGACGCGGTCGAGCTCTTCACCACCGCCGACCGTGCGCGTGCGCGCGAACTCGTGAAGCTGCTCGAGCGGCTCAACGAGCAGCGGCGCGCCGATGGCGGGCTGATCGCCGAGGAGGCGCGCCGGCGCGTGCTCGAGCAGTGGGGCGATCGCAAGCCGCGCGGCATCGTGCTCTGCGACGACGAATGGAACCTCGGCATCGTGGGCATCGTCTGCTCGAAGCTCGTCGACGAGTTCGCGTGTCCCGCGATCCTCATCACGCGCGATGTGCGCGAGGGAAGCGATCTCTACAAGGGTTCGGGGCGGAGCCTCGCGGGGATCGACCTGCACGCGGTGCTCGGGCGCTGCGCGGAGCATCTCGCCGGACACGGAGGCCACGCGATGGCCGCGGGCGTCCAGCTTCGCAGGGATCAGATCGACGCGTTCACGCAGGCGTTCGTCCGCGAGGTCGACGCGCTGCTGCCGCCGGAGATCGAGCAGAAGCCGCTGCTTCCGGTCGACTGCGCCTGCACGCTCGACGAGCTCGACCTGCCGACGGTGCAGGAGTTCGAGCAGCTCGCGCCGTTCGGCCGTGGCAACCCCAAGCCCACGATCCTGATCGAGGATGCGGTGGTCACGCAGACGCGCGTGTTCGGCCGCAGCGACACGCATCTCGAGCTCGTGCTCAAGCAGGGCGCGCGCTTCCAGCGCATCCAGTGGTGGGACGGCGCGCGGCACGCGGGCGACATCAAGCGGGACACCGTGGTCGATGTCGTGATCGAGACGAAGCTGCGCACGGACCGCCTCGCCGAGATCGACGCGAAGCTGCTCGATATCCGGCTGAAGGGGGTGCGCCCGCGATGACCGAGTTCCCGACCACCCATGCGACCTGGATCGCGTCGCAACTCGCGCGTGGAGCCGACGGCCGTGCCGTGGTGCATGACCACATCATGCGCCGCTATGCCGGGCCGCTGCGGGCGTATGTCGAGGCATCGAGCCTGCGCGCGCTCGACGACGCCGATGCGCTCGTCAACGGATTCTTCGTCACGCGTCTGGCGCGCGAGGGATATGTGGCGAACTGGCAGCAGAGCGGCCTACCGCTGCGTCGCTGGCTGGTGAACGGGCTGCTCCTGCACGCGCGCGAGCGCCAGCGCGAGATGCGCAAGGCGGCGCGCGACGGCGAGGGTGGTGAATGCGGCGGTTGCGGTTGCGCGACGCCGTGCGAGGTCGGGCTCGAGCCGAGCGCGTTCGAGCGGTTCGAGCGTGCGTGGAGCAGGGCGCTCCTGGGCGACGCCTGCTCGCTCGCCGAGCGCGAGCTCGTGGCCGAGGGTGATGCCGACGCATGGGAGGTGTTCCGCAGGCACTTCCTCGACGGCATGGAGTACGCCGACATCGGGCTGCAACTGCGCATCACCGCGGCCGAGGCCCGCACGCGCGCCCGCCGCGCGAGCTACCGCTTCGAGCGTGCGCTGCGCCAGCTCCTCGAGGACGAAGGCGTCGCGCGCGACGACCTCGACGACGAGATCGCGTGGCTGATGGAAGTATCGGGGCGGTAGGCGCGGCGTCCGGGTGTTTCCCGGGTGATCCGCCTGTACTCGCCGGGTGTTCGTCGGCTACAACATATCTCGGTGA
>JBEAQW010000303.1:0-6229 GCA_041163725.1 Planctomycetota bacterium | reverse complement strand
GCGGCGCGGTCGCGCATTGCGGCTACGCAGGAAGTCGACGGGGCCGCGGAAGCCGACGGCGCAGCGAGCTCATCCCGGATTCGGCCGCGCGCGACCGGCAAGTTCCGATTCGCGGACGCATTCTCGTTCGGGATGAACCCACCCGCAGCGTTCGGTTCTCTACATTGCCCCTGTGGATCCGTCGCAACTGCTCATCGAGATCTTTGGAGGCGTACTGGTCGGGCTCAGCCTCGGCCTTGTCGGCGCGGGCGGGGCGATCTTCTCCGTGCCCATCTTCGCGATGCTCCTCGGGCATCCCACGCAGACGGCGATCCTCGAGGCGCTTGCGGTCACGGGCTTGATCGCATTCGCAGGTGCCCTCGGCGCCGCGCGCGCACACCGGATCGAGTACCGCATGGGCGTCGCGTTCATGCTGCCCGGCATGGCCGGTGCATGGGTCGGCGGGCCGATCGGCAAGTGGCTTTCCGATCCCGTGCAGGCCGGACTCTTCAGCCTGGTCGCGCTCGCGGCCGCGGTGCGGATGTTCACCGTCACCGACGCGGCGGCAGATGCGCGCGAGGCGCACGCCGCCCGCCCCGGTCTTCCGAAGATCGTGATTGCGGGCTTCGCCATCGGCGTGCTGACGGCGGTGATCGGAGTCGGCGGCGGATTCCTCCTGATCCCCGCGTTCGTCCTGATCGCGCGCCTCGACATGTCGCGTGCGGTGGGCACGAGCCTCATGGTGATCGCGACGAACGCCGCCATCGCGCTGACCTCGAACGCCATCTACTCGCACGAGGCGTTCGAACTCGTCGCGTGGCCCGCCATCGCGATCGTCGCCGCCTGCGGCGTCGTCGGCAGCGTGTTCGGTGCCCGGCTCGGCGCTCGGATCCCGCAGAAGTGGCTGCGGCGTTCGTTCGCCGCCGTCCTCGTGGCGGTCGCCGGGCTCTTCGCGCTCGAGAGCACCGGCGTCACCCGCCTGCAGGAACCTCGTTCCGCGCCGGAATCGGCTGTGGAGGACGCGACGCCGCAAGAGCCTTCCGCCGCCGGAACATCGCCAGACCGAGGATGACGAGCAGGAGCGCCGCGGCGTGGTACCCGCCGAACCCGTCGAGCCAGCGATGGTCGTCGCGCCAGTACTCGTGGACGAAGCGGAAGAGTCCGTACGCGATCAGATAGATGTTGAACCGCTGCGTGGGCATCCATCCGCGCGTCGCCGCGACGAATGCCCACGCGAGGAAGACCGCGTTGAAGCCGAGCTCGAGCTGCGCGCTCGGTACGCGCGCATGCCCGTGACCGTCGACGACCGTCCACCACGACGGATCGCACTCGACGCCCTGGCAGCATCCCGCGGAGATGCAGCCGATCCGACCGATGGCGACCGCGAGCGGAACGGTGATCGCGAACGCGTCTCCCGTCGCGGTCACGACGCCGAGCCGCGACTTGACGAACTCGGCCGCGAGCGTGCCGCCGATCAGGGCGCCCGTCACCGATCGTCCTGTGAGGAGCGCGACGAGGTCCTCGCGCGCGTTCCAGCCCTCGGCCGCGAGGAACGCGAGCTTCGCCCCGACGAACGCGCCGAGCAGCGTCGCGATGAACACGAGGGCAAGCCGCCCGTCACGCGTCGCGGACTGCCGTCCGAGGAGGCGGCTCCAGACGATCGCGGAGACGACGATCGCCAGCGCCGAGAGCATCGCGTAGAGGGGGCTGCCGGACATGGACGCACGGTACTTGTGTTCGGGGCGGGCGTGCGGCAGAATCGCGCCATGCAACCGATCGCCAAGGCGCTTTCCCGCGTGATCCTCGCGTGTCTCATGCTCGCGGGCGCGACACGCGGCGAGGCGGCGGTTCCGCCGAACATCGTGCTCTTCCTCGTCGACGACCTCGGGCAGCAGGATGTCTCGGTACCGATGCTCGTCGAGCGCAGTGCACTCAACGACCGCTACCGGACGCCGAACCTCGAGAAGCTCGCCGCGCGCGGCGTGCGTTTCTCCGATGCCTACGCCGCGGCGCCCGTCTGCACTCCATCGCGCACCTCGATCATGTCGGGCCAATCGCCCGCCCGCACCCACATCACCTACTGGACGCTCGAGAAGGACACCGACACGAGCGCGCGGCATCCCCGGCTCGATCCGCCGAAGTGGGAGCTGAACGGGCTGCAGCCGTCGCCCGGACTCCTTCCCGAACTGCTGCGCGGTGCGGGCTACCGCACGATCCACGCGGGGAAGGCGCACTGGGGGACACGGGGTACGGCGGGCAGTGACCCGCTCCGCATGGGATTCGATGTCAACATCGCGGGGCATGCGGCGGGTGCGCCCGGGAGCTTCTTCGGCACCGATCACTTCAAGGACGCCGGCCGAAAGCAGCGCGGCAAGATTGCGCCCGCCGACGCTCCCGCGAGCGTGTGGGATGTGCCCGGGCTCGAGAAGTGGCATGGAACGGACATCTGGCTCGACGACGCGATCGCACGCGACGCATGCGACGCGGTCGCCGGCGCCGTCGCGGCGGGTAAGCCGTTCTACCTCTCGTTCTGCCCCTACGGCGTGCATGCGCCGATCATGCAGGACGCCCGCTACGCGGCGGACTTCGCCGATCTCGACCGCACCGAGCAGGCGTACGCGACGATGGTCGCCGCCATCGACGACGCACTCGGCCAGATCGTCGCGCGCTGCGAGTCTCTCGGAGTGCTCGAGAACACGATCATCGTGTTCACCTCCGACAACGGCGGACTCTCGGCGCACGCGCGCGGCGCTGCGCCCGATGGTTCGAAGGCGCACGGACACAACGCGCCGCTGCGCTCCGGCAAGGGCTCGGCGTACGAGGGCGGTATCCGCGTGCCGTTCGTCGTCGCGGGGGCGGGCATTGCGCCGCGCGCCGAACCCGTCGCGACGCCCGTCGTCGGGACCGATCTCTACCCGACGATCCTCGGCTGGGCGGGCGTCGCGGCGCCCGAAGGGCGCGTCATCGACGGCATCGACCTCGGAGAGGTCATCGCAGGTTCCGCACCCGCCGCGCCGCGCACGCTCGTCTTCAACCAGCCGCACAAGTGGGGGCCGACGGGTCCGGGCATCGAGCCCTTCACGGCGATCCGACGCGATCGCTGGAAACTGATCTGGTTCCACGACGCCGAGGGCGAGGGGGCGCGGATCGAGCTCTTCGATGTCGTCACGGATCCGGGCGAGACGCGCGAGCTCTCCGCGGCCGAGCCCGCGCGCCTTGCGGAGATGAAGGCCGAACTCCGCCGCATGACCGAGGAAACCGCGCTGCAGCCGTCGATCGTGCGCGCAAGCGGTGCGGCCGTCGAGCCGCCGAGCCCCGACTGAGCGCTTCCCGTCACGGCCATGGTCATGGAAGGCCGCTGAACCTCACCCACGCATAGGCAAGGTCACTCATGGAACATGCACAACGACATCTTCCCGACGGATACGAGATCCGCGTGATGCGCGAGTCGGACCATCCCGAGATCTCCGCCATCTGCGCCACCGTGTACCCGACCGAGCGGCCGTACACCGAGAGCGAGCTCCGCGCGCACCATGCGCTGTTTCCCGAAGGCCAGTTCATCGTCGAGCATGCGCCCACGGGCGCCGTCGCAGGGGCGCACTTCACGCTCGTCGTCGACATGTCTCATTTCCATGTCGACGATTCGTGGGACGAACTCACTGCGGGCGGTTCCTTCTCGGATCACGATCCACGCGGACACACGCTGTATGGCGCGGATCTCTTCGTGCATCCCGCCCATCAGCATCACGGGCTCGGCCGCGCGCTGACCGAAGCCACGCGCGGACTCGTGCGCAGCCGAAGGCTGTGGAGGATGGTCGGCGGCAGTCGCATGCCCGGTTTCGGAAAGCACGCGGGCGCGATCGCGCCCGACGAGTACATCGCGCTGGTCAAGCGGGCGGAGATGACCGATCCCGTTCTCACCGCTCACCTCCACGACGGATGGGACGCGATCACCGCGATCCGCGGCTATCTGCCGCACGACGAGGAGAGTGCGGGGTGGGCCGCCGTCATCCAATGGGTGAATCCCGACCGACCGCCGCCTCCGCAATTCGACCTCAGCCGGGTCCCGAGGAAGCCCGCGGTGTGAGCGGATGCGTTGCGGGGTGGCGGGACGGTGCTCAAACCTGATTTCTTTGGTGGAATGAAGGCTTGAGATCGGCGGCTTGACGGTAGATTGACGGAAATGCCGTCGAACGCCCCCGACGATTTCACGCTGCTTCTCAATCGCGCCGCCGAGGGTGATGGTGGCGCGGTGGGAGAGGTCTGGCGTCACTCCTATCCCGAGCTTCGCGCCATGGCGCGGGGCCTTCGGCCACGCGTCCCGCAGGCGAGCACCCGCGCACCCACGCCCACGACCATCATCCACGAGTCGTTCGTGAAGACCTTCGGTCGCGAGGGAGAGCCAGGATCGCATTCGTGGGACAGTCGGGCGCACTTCTTCGGCTCGGTGGCGAGGGCGATGAGCCAGTTCCTCATCGACTGGCGTCGTCACACGAACCGGCGCAAGCGGGGCAGCGGGAAGGCCCCCGCGTCGTTCCAGGAGCAACTCCATGGCGATGCGGGGAGCGGCAGCGACGGAGGTGACACCGCGGAGTGGATGCCGCACCTTCTCGATGCGCTCGAGCGGCTGCGAATCCATGCGCCCCAGATCGCGGAAGTCGTATGGATGAGGTGCGTGGTGAGGCTCTCGCTTGAGGACACGGCGTCCTTGCTCGGAATCCGTCCACGCACCGTCTCGAAGCGGTGGAATCTCGGACGAGCCATGCTGCGCAGGGACCTCTCCCGTTCGCACGAGCCGGAGTGAGGTGCGGAGCGCGTTCGGGCAGTCCTGATCCCACCGCAGGAGACTCGACGCTTCATCCCTCCCCCCATAGCCGCTGAATGCCACGATGAACCGAGACGACGACCCCGATCCGTCGGAGGACCTGACTCCGACCGACCGCCTCGCGGACCTGCTCGATGAGTTGCTCGCGCTGGACACCGCGGATCGCGAGGCGCGGCTTGCGCTCCTCGCCGAGAGCGAATCGGGTCTCGCGGCCGAGCTACGCGAGCTCATCGACCATCTTCCGGATCCCGAGCCCCGTTCCGCAGCGGAGCGGGCCGAGCGCGGGGAGCAGGACCCATTCGTCGGCGAGCCTGAGGTCGGCGAGACCATCGGCGGATGCGTGCTCGAGTCGGTGCTTGGACGAGGCGGTGTCGGCACCGTCTTCGCGGCTCGGCAGATCGATCCACCGCGCCCCGTCGCCGTGAAGGTGCTGCGGCTCGGCAATGCACGCATGAGCCATCTGCGGCGGTTCCGGGTCGAGGCGCACGCCCTTGCGCGGCTCGTGCATCCGACCCTCGCGCGCATCTACAGCTCGGGCGCCTCGCAGCGCGCCGGCGTCGATGTTCCGTACATCGTCATGGAGCGGATCGAGGCTGGACGGAGCTTCATCGACTGGGCGCGTGATCCGGGCCGCAGCCAGGAGGCGATCGCACGATGCCTCGCACGGGTCTGCGAGGGCATGCAGCACGGTCACAACCGTGGCGTGATCCACCGCGACCTCAAGCCCTCGAATGTGCTCGTCGACTCGGACGATCGTCCGCATGTGATCGACTTCGGCATCGCCCGCCTCGTGAGCGGCGATCCCACGGCGCCGGGCGACACACTCGTCGGGGCCCTCATCGGAACGCCGGCCTACATGGCGCCCGAGCAGTTCGAGCTCGATCCGGCCGAACTCGACGCGCGCATCGACATCCATGCGCTCGGCGTGATCCTGTACGAGTCGGTGACGGGTCGCCGTCCGTACGAGATCCCGCGATACCAGTACTTCGACGCGGCGCGCATCATGCGCGAGACCAACCCGCCCGCGCCGCATCTCGTCGACTCCGCCGTGTCGCGCGACCTCTCGGCGATCATCATGATGGCGATGGCGCGCGATCGCGACCGGCGCTACACCTCGATGAGCGAGCTTGCCGACGATCTGCGTGCGTTCGCCGCGGGCGAGAGCGTCCGCGCCCGTCCCGAGTCCGGGCACGAGCGCGTCTGGCGGCTCATGCGCCGGCACCGCGCCTGGACGACCGCGGTCGTCGTGTCGTTCGCGGCGCTCGTTTCGGCCACGGTCGTGGCGACCGAAGCCTACCGGTCCGCCGAGCGTGCACGGCTGCGCGCCCGGGCGGAACTCGCCACGATCGACGCCGAGCGCGGACTCGTGCCGACAGATCAATTCGCGCCGCTCGACTTCTCCACCATCGAGCCTCCGGTGCTCGC
>JBEAQW010000302.1:0-6109 GCA_041163725.1 Planctomycetota bacterium | reverse complement strand
TCGACGGGCGCAGCTTCGACGACCGCACCAACCAGTACGGACTGGGCGCGCCGAGCCGGACGCAGGTCGGCTGGGGCGCCGGCTTCTTCGACTTCGATCACGATGGCGACGAGGATCTCCTCGCCGTGAACGGGCATGTGTATCCGCAGGCTTCGCGGGAACTGATGGACTCCGAGTACGCCCAGGCCCCGCTGTTGATGGCGCGCGAGGGAGCGCGTTTCAAGCCGGTTCCGGATGCGGGTGCATGGGACCGCGTGCCTGCCGTCGACCGCACCGCGGTGTTCGCCGATCTCGACCGCGACGGCGATGTCGACGCGGTCGTCGCTGGACTCAACGCGCCGCTGCGCGTCATCCGCAACGACCACGATCGCAGCGACGACTGGATCGTCGTCGAGCCGCGCGACCTGCGCGCAGGTCGCGGGAACCGCAACGCGGTGGGCGCCATGGTGGAACTCCGTGCCGGCGAGCGCGTGCAGCGTCGATGGGTCGTGGGCGGCGGCCCGTTCCAGTCGAACAACGCGCCCGAGGTGCACTTCGGCATCGGGTCCGACGGAGCGGGCGGAGGCGGGCCGTTCGAAGTGGTGGTTCGCTTCGCGGACGGTGCGGTCGCGCGCGTCGAGGGCGTCGCGCCGGGCCGGCGCATCGAGGTCGCGCATCCGGGGCCGTGAAGCGGCGCGCCGAAGGACGCGAGGCTACCTCAGATGACGATCTCGATGATCGTGAAGCGCTTCTCGCCACGCGGGAGATCGACACGGATCGTCTCTCCGATGCGCGCCTTCATGAGCGCCACGCCCATCGGGCTCGTCGTGGTGACCTCGACATACTCGAGGTCGAAGCGGCCGGTCGCCTGGCCGACGAGCCGGTAGAGATCGTCGTCGCCGCGATCCTCGTCGCGAAGCCGGACCGTCGCTCCCACGAAGACCATGTCCTCGGGAAGCGTGCTGGCGTCTGCGACCTGCGCGGTGACGAGTCGCGTCTCGATCTCCTTGATCTTCGCGTCGTTCATCGCCTTGTCCTCACGCGACGCGTGGTACTCGGCGTTCTCGCGAAGGTCCCCGAGCGCACGCGCATCCGCGATGCGCTGGATGAGCATCTTGTCGAGCTGACGGAGTTCAGACAGCTTCTCCTGAAGCTGGGCCTTTTCTTCGGCGGTGATGAAGTCCATGGGACGCGTGCCTTCGTCTAGGTGCGGGGGAGGTCAACCTGCCCCGGCGGATCTGCGCCGACGGCGCTCACTCAGGTCGCCCCTGCTTCGGCGGCTTCCTCGAGCGGAGCGAACCGCAGCGACTGAACGGAAAATGCGCGACGCGGGAGGAGGCTCCCGCGTCGTCTTGGGAGTCTAACGCCAACTTCGCCGCCGGTCGAATCACCCGCGCGGCCGAGGAATCAGGCCCTTCCCGGCCGTCGGGCGAGAATGGACCGCACGATGGGAAGCACGCCCCAAGCGCCGGCAGCCATCATCCACGCGAGGATCATCAGCGAGCGGTCGGTCTTGGTGGGATCGAGCGTGGCCGGCTCCGAGAACCGCGCGAGCAGGGCTGGGGCGCTGAGACAGGTGAGGACCGATTCCACCACCGCGGGCGCTTCGAAGCGTCCATCGGTGAGCGACTCGAGGGCCGCGATGATCCACGGCGCGAGGACGAGGGTCGTGATGCCGCCCATCGCCATGGTCCGGATGCGACGGTCCCGCGCCCCTTGCGCGTTGGCAAGCAGCGCGGCGGTCAGCACGATGCTCGCGCCGAGCGCGGCGTCGACAGCGACGGTCCTCGGGATGGTCCAGTTCGCGACGAGGCGCAGCGGCCACAGCACGACCTGCAGGAGCACGAGCAGCGAGACTCCGTCGAGAAGGGCCTGGGTGGCCGGGACGGACGATGGTCGGTTGGACAGTCGGAGAACGGGCCACGCGAGCGCGATGCCGACGCCGATCGTCGCGAAGAGCAGCTGGATCGTGGGCGCGTAGCTCGCGGCCTGAGGCTGCACGGGCGGCCTGAGTCCGAAGAGGTTGATCCACGCGAGGAAGATCCAGAGCGCAGCGAGCATCACGAGTGCACGCGGCACGATGAGCGGACGCATCGCGGATGGGACCTCTTGTGCGGAACCCTGTGCGGAACCCTGCGCGGAACCAGACACGGAACCACGCGCGGCGGGAGCCTCGCGCTCGGCTGACTCGGATGTCTCGGATGTCTCGGCCAAGCCTGCTCCAGGGATTCCCACCGTGCAATCCGCATCGGCCGATCGGCAGCCGAACGGGGGGCGGGTTCAGCGAACGATATCGCGGCTCGCGTCGGCCTGAGCGGTTTCGCTGATCGGCCGAATCGAGGGGACATCGGTCCGTAGGTCGATCAGGCGTCCCGATCCGTTGTCGATGTAGCCCGTGCTCGCGAAGAGATGGTCGAGGTTTCGCAGTTTCGCCTCGGTCGGGGGCTCCGCGGTCGTGGTCACTCCGGGCGGATAGCCCCACAGCACGAGCCCGTTGTTCACGGTCCGGACGACGAGCCCGGCGCCCGCGAACTCCGCGAGATCGATCGCGGCAACCTGCTGCTCCCAGCGCCTGCCGCGAAGCATCTCGAGGAGCGCGAGTCCGGCATCGATGTCCGCGCCACTCCAGTGCGCACCCGGTGCGCCGGGTGGCGGCGACGCGGCATGATGGAGCGCGATCCAGTGCGGCGCGCTCGGTCGCTCGCCGAGTTCCCAGTCGAGCGGAACGCGGCAGCCCTCATCGTCGATCATGTACTCGCGGCTGCCGTAGAGCACCGTCGCAACGGGCTGCCTGAACACCGCATCGATGACGAAGCCCCCGTCGGGCGAGAGCCGCACCTGACGGATCTCGCGGAACCAGCCCGACTGCGCGAGCGCATCCTGCGCGGTCGCAAGCCTCGCAGGGTCGAGCACGGATCCGACGCCGACGGCGTTCGCGACGATCGTTCGAAGCGTCGCGGTGCGCTCGGTGTCGAGCCAGGGCGGAGGATTCAGGAAGGCGAGGCGAATGCTTCCCGCCTCGACGAAGCTCCGCTCGCCGATGTACGAGCGCAGGCGCGGAACGCCGATCGCAAGGGCGATCGCGCCGATGCCGATGCTCGCGACGGTCGCGATCATGGGGAGGCTGCCGGCACCAGCGCGCGACGCGGCGGCGACGCGGTCGAAGGTGTTCGCGAGGAGACCTGACTGGTGCTTGGGCTTCCGTGCCATGGGTGGACTTCGTGAGGGGTGAGGGCTGGTCGATTCAGGCGTGCGCCGGGTCGGCCGTTGCCGGCGATGCGCGCAGTTCGCGGTTGCCGGCGGTGCGCGCGATCGCCGAACGCACCAGTCCCGCGCACAACGCGGGCATGTCGACGCCGCGGTGGCGCGAAGCCATCGGAACGAGGGAGTGGGTGGTCATGCCCGGTGCGGTGTTGATCTCGAGGAACCACGCCCCGCGGTCATCGACGATGAAGTCGGCGCGCGCGACATCGCGGAGTCCGAGCGCCGCGAACACGCGCCGCGTCGATTCGCGCATCTCCTCGGCGACCGTTCCGTGCACATCGGGGTCGACGATGTAGCGCGTCTCGTCGCTGATGTACTTGGCCTCGTAGTCGTAGAACGCCGACTTGGGCACGATCTCGATGATCGGAAGCACCTCGCCGTCGACGATGCCGACGGTCATCTCGCGGCCCTTCACGAACTCCTCCGCCATCAGCCGGTCGCGGCGAAGCGCGAGTTCCGCCCTGGCTGCCGCGGCGTCGCTGTCGCTGTGGCAGATCCGAAGGTCGACGCTCGATCCGTCGTTCGAGGGCTTCAGCACGAGCGGAGCGGCGAGATCGAGCGGCTCTCCCGCGAGGACCTGCCGCGCGCGAGGCGTACGGACGCCGACGGAGGTCGCGATCGACTTCGTCGCGATCTTGTCCATCGCGAGTGCGGCGGGACGCGCGCGCGGACCGGTGAAGGCGATCCCGTGCGTGCGCTCGAGTCCTTCGAGGATCTCCTGCAGGGGGCCGCCTTCGCCCCACGGACCATGGAGGATCGGATAGATGCAATCGGGCTCGAGCGCGAGCAACGCACCTTCATCGGTGCGGAAGATCGTCTGCGCGACGACCTCGAAGCCTCCCTCGGCCTCGAGCGCCGCCACCACCTGCGCGCCGGACATGAGGCTGACCTCGCGCTCGGCATCGGGGCCGCCCATGAGTACGACGACGCGCGGGCGCTTCCGCGGGCTTGGGGCGGGGTTACTCAAGCGCGCCTCCTTCGGCCGATTCGCCGCGACGCCAGAACACCACCTCGGTCTCGAGTTCGATGCCGCTCGATGCGAGCACGCGCTCGCGGACGAGCGCCACGAGGCGCCGCATGTCGTCGGTGCACGCGCGCGCCCCGGCCGTCGGCCGGTCGAACGCAAGGAAGTTCCCGTGCTCCTCCGAGACGAACGCCCGTCCGACGCGCAGGCCCTTCAGCCCTGCGAGATCGATCAGGCGCCCCGCGCTCTCGCGCGTTCCATCGGCGAGGGTGGGATTGCGGAACATGCAGCCTGCGCTGAGCGCCGACATCGGCTGCGTCGACTTCTTGTAGCGGAAGATCTCCTTCACGCGGTTCCGGCATGCGACCGGATCCTCCTCGCGCACGCGGAGCGCCGCCCAAACGACGACGCCCGCGGGGATGTTGGTCTCGCGGTAGCCGAAGCGGAGTTCGTTCGCCGTGAAGACGCGCTCCTCGCCGGAGGGCGTCACGATCGCGACCGCCTCGACCGAATCGCCGATCGCACCGAACTTGCCACCGGCGTTCATGCGCACCGCGCCGCCGAGCGAAGCGGGAATGCCCGCCATCTGCTCGACGCCGGCGAGGCCGCGCCGTGCGTTCTCCATCACGATCGGCTCCATGCCCGCGCCGCCCCAGACGCGCATGAGCTCCTGCCGGCCATCGGCGTTGAACTGCACGCGCTCGAAGAACGCATCGTCGAGCTGGATGACGATGCCGTCGACGCCGTCGTCGTCGACGAGCAGGTTCGCGCCGGAGCCGAGGATTCGAACCGGGATCCCGTCGCGGTGCGTGCGGCGGAGCAGGGTCGCGAGCGCCTCCATCGAGCGGGGATGCACGAGCGCGTCGGCGCAGCCGCCCGCGCGATACCAGGTGCGCTCCGCGAGCGGAGCGTTCAGCTCGACGCGGACATCGAGATCGGAGTAGAGGCTCGACGGGCTCGCCACGATCATGCCACCTGCTCCGCACGGCCGTCGGCGCGATCCTGGGCGGCGCCGCGCGCGAGGAAGTCGTTGGCGATGCGGTTGACGGGACCTGCCCCCATCGTCACCACGAGGTCGCCGTCGATGCAGTGCTTCTCGAGGAACTCGGTGATGGAATCGAACGCGCCGATGTGGCGCGCCGAGGTTCCGCGCGTGCCGAGCCTGTCGACGAGATCCTGCGCGGAGACGCGGGTCTTCTCCGCCTCGCTGTCGCGGACGAAGTAGATGTGGGGAACGATGACCTCGTCGGCCGACTTGAAGCTCTCCGCGAACTGCTCGAGCAGGAAGCGCGTGCGGCTGTGCTGGTGCGGCTGGAAGACGCAGATGAGGCGACCCGGATTGCGGGCGGCGCGGAGTGCGCGCAGCGTCTTCTCGCACTCGGTCGGGTGGTGCCCGTAGTCGTCGAACACCTCCACGCGCGCGCCGTTCGCCAGCGTGCGCGTCCCGAGATACTGGCTCCGGCGATCGAGCCCCGCGAACTCGGAGATCGCGGGGGCGATGTCGTCCCAGTCGGCGCCCAGCCAGTTGTTGATGATGCCCGCGGCCGCGGCGTTGAGCGCGTTGTGACTGCCCGGCATGGCGCAGTCCCAGTTGGCGATGTGGTGGCCCTTCCAGAGCACGCCCGCGTGGTTCGACGCCGGGTCGTGGATCACCTGGAAGTCCGCCTCGGGAGAGAAGCCGAAGGTCGCGACCTCGCACTGCAGTCCCGCGACGATCTCGCGGCGGTGCGCGCCGGCCTCGGCGATGAGCAGCTTGCCGCCCGCGCGGGCGGGGGGAAGGAGCCGCGCGAAGTCGCGGAAGCTCTCGATGATCTCCTCGAGCGAGGAGTAGTAGTCGAGATGATCCTCCTCGATGTTGTTGATGAGGCCGATCGTCGGGCGGTGGTGGTGGAACGAGCGGTT
>JBEAQW010000301.1:0-6749 GCA_041163725.1 Planctomycetota bacterium | reverse complement strand
ATCGCGGCAACCATCGCTTCCAGCGCTTCGGCGACGGCTTCAGCTGGAACCTCACGGGAAGCCTCGGCCGCTACTACGACCGCAAGCGCCGCGGTTCTCCGGGTGGTCCGCCGCGACTTGCACCGCCGCCCGCATCAACAGGCGCGGCTGGTGCGAAGGGAGGTGGAGCATGAAGTCCTCGTTCGCACGCAACGGGTCGGCTCCGAAGCCGCCGAGCGGTCCGCGCCTACTTCTCGCGACGATGCTCCTCGCGGGGGCTGCGTCGATGACCGCATGCGATCGCCCGAGTGACCAGTCGGTGGGAGGTGGGGTGTCCTCGTCCGCGTCCCCGTCCTCGTCCCCATCCGCCGTGCCGGTCACGGCGCCACCGAGCGGAACCGTCGCGGGGCCGGCGCGAGCATCCGCACCCGCAACGGTGCGGACCTTCGAGCTCGGTCCCGATGCGCGCGAGGCCTCGAGCGCCGATGGAACCTACCGCGTGCGATGGGAGCCGGAGGGAGGCGCCATTCCCGACGCGGAGCCCTTCGCCATCCGGCTCGAGGTCGTGCGTGCGGACGGCAAGCCGCTCGCCGGAGACGCGCGGATCCTCGTCGATGCGGAGATGCCGCACCATGGTCACGGCATGAACCTCGTCCCCGTCGTCTCGCGCGCGGCACCCGGCAAGTTCGTGGCGAGCGGCATGCTGATGCACATGCCGGGCCGATGGGTCGTCGCGATCGATGTCGAGGAGGACGGTCTCGCCGAAAGGGCGCAGTGGTATGTCGAGATCGAGTGAACGGTGGCGCCGCCTCGCATTGCGCGCGCTCCATCATGCGTGCGCGCTCCTCGTCGCCGTCGCACCATCCGTCGCCTCGCCGGACTCGTTCGCCGGCGACGAGATCGATCGCAAGCGGCTTCCGCCCGAGCTCGCGGCGCTCGACGACGACGAACTCGGACGCCTCGCACGCATGTCGCCGCTGCCGCCCCTCGCCGAGGACCGCAGCAACCGATTCGCCGGGAACGCCGACGCGGCGGAGCTCGGCCATCTCCTCTTCTTCGAGAGTCGGATCTCGCCGAAGGGCGTCTCGTGCGCGACCTGCCATCAGCCCGAGCGATACTTCACCGACGGCAAGGCCCTCGCCGAAGGAGTCGGCGTCGCGCGACGCAACGCGCCGACGGTCGTCGACAGTGCGCGGCGGCGCTGGATCGGCTGGGATGGCAAGTTCGACTCCGTCTGGTCGCAGGCGCTTGCTCCGATCGAGCATCCGGACGAGATGGGCTCGTCCCGCGAGCGGCTCCTTCGCACGGTCCGCGACGACGCGCCGCTGCGGTCGGCTTTCGAACGCGCATTCGGTGCCTTCCCCGCCGCACTCGCAGCGGCGACCCCGGATCCGCTCGCCGATCGTTCCGCAAGCGAGTCCGACGCGCCGCGTCAGCCTGTCGTCAATGAGACGACGGTGCTCGTCCTCAAGGCGCTTGCGGCGTATCAGCGGAAGCTCGCATCGGGGCCCACGCCGCTCGACCGCTTCATCGCCGCGCTGAAGGATGGCGGCGGAGCAGTGGGCGAGGCTGACGGCCTCGGTGCGCTCTCACCCGCGGCCCGACGCGGCCTGGCCACCTTCGTCGGTCGTGGCGGCTGCTACCAGTGCCACCGCGGCTCCTCGTTCACCGACGAGGAGTTCCACGCGCTGGGACTGGCCGGTGCGAACGGACGGGTCCCCGACGATCCCGCCCGTCTTGCGGCGCTGGATTTCCTGCAGGCCAATCCGATGAACTCCGCCGGGTCGTTCAGCGACGAGCGCGATTCACCGAAGGCGGCCATGGTGCGCGGTCTTCGGAGAAGCGGAGAGCTCTTCGGCCAGTTCCGCACACCGGCCCTCCGTGGAGTCGCCCTCACGCCGCCCTTCATGCACGATGGACGCTTCGCCAGCCTCGATGATGTGGTCCGCTTCTACGACACGCTCGAGGGTGCGAGTCCCGTGGGGCACCACGGGGAGATGCTGCTCGAACCTCTCGGACTCGGAGAGGAGGGGCGCGCGGACCTCGTCGCGTTCCTGCGCGCTCTTTCGCCCGACTTGCCTGACTCGGGTATCTGGGTGAATCCGTCTGGAACACCTATGCGTACGGGGCAGGGCGGCAACGAGCGGTAACTCGGAGCCAATCCCATCCGTTTCGATGGTCTGTACCTGTCCCGCGTCTAGACCGAAGTATGTTCTGAAAGTCGGAGCTGCACCACACGGCTCCACCCGAATTGGCCTTCGAGGCTACGCCCCGAAGGCCTCCTGGAGCAGTAGATCAATGAATCTCAAGAGTTTCGCCCGTCCGCTCGCGCTCGGTCTCTCCGCGGCAGCGCTTGTCCTTCCTGCAGTCACGGCCGTCGCGCACGAGGACGACGGAAAGGTCCGCGACCGCCAGCGCCCCGTCCGTGGCACGGTGTGGCGTGAGGGCGAGGGCGCGGTCGCCGGCGGTGGCTTCGCGTCGCAGGGCATCGCGCTCAAGTCGTGGCACCCGCTGAACACCATCAGTTCGGGCGCCACGAGCGGCAACGACTGCTGGGGCTATGTCTCCTCGAGCGGCCGCGAGTACGCGCTCATCGGCGTCAACAATGGCACGGCGGTCTACGAGGTCACCGACCCGGTGAACGCGACGCAGATCGCCTTCATCTCCGGCCCGAACAGCCTGTGGCGCGACATCAAGGTCTACGGCCGCAATGCGTACGTGGTGTCCGAGGGCGGCGGCGGCATCCAGGTACTCGCGCTCTCGCAGATCGACCAGGGTGTCGTGACGCTCTCGGGCAGCGTCACCACCGGTGGCGGACTCGCAACGCACAATGTCGCGATCAATCCGCAGAGCGGCTACCTGTACCGCTGCGGCGGCGGGTCGAGCGGCCTGCGCATCTACAACCTCAACGGCACGCCGGCGACGCCGGTGTTCGTCGGTGAGTGGAGCTCGTACTACGTGCACGACGCGCAGATCGTGAACATCACGAGCGGCCCCTGGGCCGGTCGCGAGGTCGCGTTCTGCTGCGGCGGCCTGAACGGCGGCCAGGCCGAGACCGGCCTGTACATCGTCGATGTCACCGACAAGGCGCAGCCGACGCTCCTGTCGCGCATCCTCTATCCGAACGCGCGCTACAGCCACCAGGGCTGGCTCACCGAGGACCACAAGTACTTCCTGCTGGGCGACGAGCTCGACGAGGGTGCGACCCAGCCGCTCTCGACGACCCATGTCATCGATGTCCAGGCGCTCAATGCTCCGGTGTGGGTCGGAACCTTCACCAACAGCACGCCGGCCATCACCCACAACTACTACACGCACAACGGCAAGATGTACGCGGCGAACTACCGCTCGGGCATCCGCGTGTTCGATGTCGGCACCGCGGGTTCGCCGAACTCGGTGACCGAGGTTGCGTTCTTCGACACCTACCCGGCCGATGACGGCGCGTCTTTCAACGGCCTGTGGAGCGTCTACCCGTACTTCCCGAGCGGAACAATCATCGGCAGCGACCTCGAGCGCGGCCTCTTCGTGTGGCGTCCCGAGATCATCGCAGCGACCTTCGCCGTGGCGAATCCGCCCGCCTTCGTGGACCCGGCCGGTGGGACCACCGTCGATGTCACCGTGACCGCGACGCCGGGCCAGACGCTCGATCCGACCACCGGAAAGATGTTCGTCACCACCGGTGCCGGAACCTCCGTCGTGCCGCTCGTCCCCGTGACCGGCACCACCTGGCGCGCGTCGTTCCCGGCGTCCGCCTGCACCGAGACGGTGGGCTACCGCTTCGAGGTGCAGAGCACCTCGGGCGCGGTCGGCGCCGAACTCAACGACCGCTTCGCCCTCTCGGCGATCGGCCAGACGATCGTGATCGACGACAACTTCGAGACCAACCAGGGCTGGACCGGCGGCGTCGCAGGCGACACGGCGATCTCGGGCGTCTGGGAGCGTGCCGATCCCGTCATGACCATCGCGCAGCCCGAGGACGACCACTCGGCGGCCGGCACGCTGTGCTGGGTGACGCAGAACGGACCGGTCGGCGGTGCCGACGGTGCGGCCGATGTCGACGGCGGCTTCACGACGCTGCTCTCGCCGGTGTTCGATCTCTCCGGCTACCAGGAGCCCATGATCAGCTACTGGTACTGGTACTCGAACAACCTCGGCGGCGCGCCGAACGCCGACTCCATGCCGATCCAGATCTCGAACGACGGCGGAACCACCTGGACGACGCTGATCGATGTCACCGCGAGCACGAACGCGTGGGCGAGCCACCAGTGGCGCGTCTCCTCGTTCGTCGCGCCGACCGCGAACATGCGCGTCCGGTTCATCGCCCAGGACCTCGCGACGGGCTCGCTCGTCGAGGCCGCGGTCGATGACTTCCGGATCATCGACATCCAGTGCGCCGCGAACGCGCTTCCCGGCGACTTCGATGGCAACGGAACGGTCGATGGCGCGGATCTCGCCGTGCTCCTCAACGGCTGGGGCGCGAAGGGCGTGACCGATCTCGATGGCAACGGAACCACCGACGGCGCCGATCTCGCGATTCTCCTCAACAACTGGGGTTGATCGCGCGTCGGATCACACGGGTTGATTTTCGGTCGGGGCCGAACGACAATCGCCGTTCGAATGCTTCGGAAGAATCCAATCGCCAGCCGTTCCGAGTCGGGTTCAGTGCACACTTCCAAGGGCGGCGCGCGCACGCGTGCCGCTCTTTTCCTTTGCTCCGCGTGCATGTCGATCCTCGCGGGGCCGGCGTTGATCGCCGCCGCGCCGACGCCCGCGTCGGGCGATGGCGAGCCGTTCAAGCAGGAGATCGAAGGCTGCACCTTCGTCATGGACCTCGTGCCCTTCAAGGCGGGCGAGGGCAGGACGCTCTTCGTCTCGACCACCGAGGTCCCCTGGGAACTCTTCGATGTCTTCGTCTACGGCACCGACAAGGCCGATGGGAAGAGCACGGAGAAGTCCGACGCCGTCACCAAGCCGACCAAGCCGTACATCGGCATGGACCGCGAGTTTGGTCATGTCGGCTTCCCCGTGATCTCGCCGTCGTTCCTCTCGTGCAGGCAGTTCTGCGAATGGCTGAGCGCCAAGACCGGCAGGACCTACCGTCTCCCGACCGCGGAGGAGTGGAAGATGCTCTGCGAGCAGTCGGGCATCGACCCGAAGGACTGCGGCGACTACGCGTGGGTCAAGGAGAACGCGGGCGAGAAGACGCACAAGCTCGCCTCGAAGAAGGCCGACAGGCTCGGGCTCTTCGATCTCTTCGGCAACGCGTGCGAATGGGTCGACGATGGCTCGAAGCTCGGCGCGGTCGCCGGCGGCTGCTATCTCGACTCGATGGCCGATCTCGAGTGCGGCAAGCTGCAGGAATGCAAGCCCGTCGAGTGGAACGAGATCGACCCGCAGTTCCCCAAGAGCAAGTGGTGGTATTCGAGCGGAGGCTTCGTCGGCTTCCGCGTGATCTGTGAGAAGTAGCCGCGCGCAACGACGCGTGCAGGAGCCCGTGATGAACATCGACCGTCGCGCCTTCGTCGCCGCCGCCGCGGCATCGCCCTTCGTGCTCGGGCCCACCCGCGCGTTCGCGCACGCATCGCGCGAGCGCACGCTCCGCCTCGCCGTGATCGGATGCGGCGGCCGTGGCACCGGCGCGATGTTCAACGCGATCAACGCCTCGAAGCAGTCGGGCTGCACGATCGAGGTCGTGGCGCTCGCCGACCTCTTCGAGGAGCGCGCGGTGCGCGCGAGCAACGCGCTCGCCGAGAACGGCATGAAGGCGCTTTCGCCCGACCGGATCTTCACCGGCTTCGACGCCTACCGGAAGGCGTGCGCGACCGACGCGGACATCGTGATCCTCGCGACGCCGCCCGGCTTCCGCCCGATCCACTTCCGCGAGGCGACGGCCGCCGGCAAGCATGTGTTCTGCGAGAAGCCCGTCGCCGTCGACGGCCCCGGCATCCGCAGCTTCATCGAGAGCGCCGCCTCGAGCCGTGCGCAGAACCTCAAGGTCGTCGCAGGCACGCAGCGCCGGCACGAGCAGTGCTACCTCGAGGCGATCGAGCGGATCGAGAAGGGCGACATCGGCAAGGTCATCGCCGGACGCGTCTACTGGAACATGGGAAGCCTCTGGAACGTGGCACCCGATCCGAAGCGCTCCGATGTCGAGAACCAGGTGCGCAACTGGCTCTACCACTCGTGGCTCTCGGGCGATCACATCGTCGAGCAGCATGTGCACCAGCTCGATGTGATGCAGTGGGTCATGGGCGGGCACCCCGAGCTCGTCCGAGGCGTGGGTGGCCGTCAGGTCCGCACCGACGCGCAGCTCTACGGTCACATCTTCGATCACTTCGGCCTCGAGTTCCAGTATCCGGGCGACCGCTTCGTGTTCTCGATGTGCCGCCAGCAGGACGGTACCGATGGCAAGGTCGAGGAGATGTTCCACGGCACCGAGGGCACCGCGCGTCTGCGCTCTGGATTCGCCGAGCTGCAGGGCAAGGCGCCGTGGCGCTTCTCGGGCAAGCAGACCGATCCCTACACGCAGGAGCACATCGACCTCCAGCGCGCGATCCTCGAGGACAAGCCGCTCAACGAGGCCGAGCGCGTCGCCCACAGCACGCTCTGCGCGATCATGGGTCGCATGGCGGCCTACAGCGGTAAGGATGTCACCTGGGATCAGGCGATGAACTCCGAGGAAGTCCTCATGCAGGATTCGGTCGAGTTCGGCGCGCGACCGGTCGCCCCGATCGCGATTCCCGGCAAGACGCGCATCTAGTCGCGTCCCG
>JBEAQW010000300.1:0-6723 GCA_041163725.1 Planctomycetota bacterium | reverse complement strand
GGACGACGCGGTACCCCTCCTCGCGCAGGCTCTTGCATGCCTGCGTGCCGGAGTAGTCGAATTCGCAACCCTGACCGATCACGATGGGGCCGGAACCGATGATGAGGATCGTGTGGATGTCTTCGCGGCGAGGCATGAGCGTCGTCGGTCGTGGAGGACCGTCCTGGCGAGGCGGCTGGTGAGGCTGTCGTGGTCCCGCCCCTGCGGGCGGGGGTGGCGCAAAATCTCTACGAGTGTATCCGAAACGGGCGCCCCCGCGGGGATGCTTTCGGGTTGACACGCGGGCGCCGCGCGGCGACCGTGACGGCACCCGCGCGACCGGCGGGTCTGGAGGTGCCGTGGCGCTGGGCGAGACCTCGCATATTCACGCCGTTCTGTCCGAATTGCCCGCGTCACCCGCGTTTGCGGCGTTCGGGCTGCTCGCGGTCCTGTGCGGGGGTCCCCTGCTCGCGTTCGTGATCTGGCGGGCCATCGGTGCGCGCGCCTACCGGGGCGAGCCGCTGATCGGGTGGGCGCGGCTCGTCTCGATCCCGTACCTGCGGCTCTTCCAGCGCATGCGCATCGAGGGGCGGGAGTTCGTTCCCGCGGAGATTGGCCCCGAGGGATTGATCGTGGTGTCGAACCACGGCGCCGGTCTCGATCCGGTGGCGCTTCAGTCGACGATGCGGCATCCGATCCGCTGGATGATGAGCGCCGAGATGATGCTGCCGGGGCTCGCGTGGGCGTGGCGGCGGCTGCGCATTATCCCGGTCTGCTTCGATGCGCGTGACGCATCGGCGCTCAAGACGGCGATCGCCCATGTCGCTGCGGGAGGAGTGCTCGGGATCTTCCCCGAGGGTGCGATCGAGCGGCCGCCGCGGCAGTTGCGTCCATTCTCGGGCGGGCTCCGGCTGATCCTCTCCCGAACGAAGGCCCCGGTGCTCGTCGCGGTGATCGATCCCGGGGAGGTGGCGGAGACCGCGTACGGCGCGCTGTTTCGCCCGACGCATGCGCGCCTGCGCTTCATCGCGCGCATCGAGCCGGGGCCCGAGGGCCACGGACGCGATGCGTCGGACCGCATCTTCGAGTTGATGAAGCGCGAGACGGGCTGGCCTGTGAACGACCAGCCGGCGGGCGCGGCCGATGCCGGACTCGTGGCAAGAAATCTGCGGGCGTTTGCAAACGGCGGCGCGTCGGCGTAGCGGAGCCGTAGGATGCGCGCGGCATGATCTCGAGAATCGACGGAATCCTGGAGGATGTGGTCGACGGCGTCGCGGAGGTCCGCATCGCCGGTGGCGCGGGGGCGGCTTCGTCCGTCCGCGATCCGTCGGGGCGCGATGCTTCCGGGCTCGTCGCTTCCGGGCTCGTCACTTCCGGAATCGTGTACGAGCTGCTCGTGCCGGCCTGCGATGCGGGCGAACTCCTGATGCGCAAGGGAACGAAGGTGTCGTTCGTCACCCTGCACTACCTCGAGTCGCAGGGCCAGGGCTCGCACTTCGTGCCGAGGCTGATCGGCTTCAGCTCGCGCGAGCAGCGCGACTTCTTCGAACTGCTGACGACGGTCAAGGGCATCGGAAACCGCAAGGCGCTGCGGGCGATGCAGGTCCCCCACGGCCGCATCGCCGAGGCGATCGCGGGCGGCGACGCGAAGTTCCTCGCGAGCCTGCCCGAGATCGGGAAGCGCACCGCCGAGAGCACGGTGGTCGAACTGAAGGGAAAGCTCGATCCGTTCCTGAAGGACCCGTCCGCGACGCGACGCGCGCTCGAGACGACCGCTGCGGTCGCTGCCGCGGCTGCTGCCGCGAGCGCGCCGAGCGGACCTGCGGCCGACGCGGAGGATGTGCTCGTGGCACTTGGCGAGCCGCGCGCGCAGGCGCGTGCGAAGATCGAGCGCGTGCTCGCGGCGGCGGGCGGCGAGGAGATCGGCGCCGATGAGATCGTGACGCGGGCGCTACGGACGCGCGGCGTGAGTTGACTCGCGCGAGTTGAGTCGCGCGAGTTGGATCGCTGGATCGAAGGAGCGGGTTGAGCGGAGCACGCATGCAGGATCGCGAGGCACATCGCTACGCAGGGATCATCGCCGGCGGAACGGGCACGCGGCTGTGGCCCGCGTCGCGCGCGGCGCGTCCGAAGCAACTGCTGCCGGTCGCGGGGGGCATGTCGCTCCTCGAGCACGCGTGGCACCGGATCGACGGCGTCGTCGCGCGCGAGCGTCGGCTGCTGTGCACGACCGAAGCGTTCGCGAGGCCGATGGCCGAGGCGCTCGGCGGCATCGATCCCGACAACCTGCTCGCCGAGCCGATGGGGCGCGACACGCTGAACGCCGTCGGACTCATCGCGTACACCCTCGCCGCGCGCGATCCGAACGCGGTGTTCGCGGTGCTCACGGCGGATCACCTGATCGATCCGGTCGATGCCTTCCGAGAGCGGCTGCGCGAGGCGTTCGGGATCGTGGAGGACGATCCGAAGCGGCTCGTCACCTTCGGAATCGCGCCGACGCATGCCGCCACCGGCTACGGCTACATCGAGCGCGGCGCGCCGATCGAGGTCGGCGGACGCCGGATCGAGCACGCATTCGAGGCGACGCGCTTCACCGAGAAGCCCGAGCGCGTGCGTGCGGAGGAGTACCTGCGCGCGGGCAGCCATCTGTGGAACTCGGGCATGTTCGTGTTCCACGCGCGCACGCTCTGCGAGTGCATCGCGCGCCTCGCGCCGGCGCACGCCGAAGGGCTCGCGCGCATCGCGGCGGGCGCGTCGATCGCGGAGTGCTACGCGGCGCTTCCGAAGCAGTCGGTCGACCGGGGCGTCATGGAGCCGGCGGCGCAGTCGGGCGAATGGCGCGTCTGCGTGCTGCCGCTCGCGGTGCAGTGGCTCGATGTCGGAAGCTGGCCGAGCTACGCCGAGACGATTCCCGCAGACGACGCGGGCAACCGATCCAACGCGCACTGGTGCGATGTCGGGTCGCGCGGCGTGACCGTGGTGTCCGACGACCCGTCGCATCTCGTGGCAACGGTCGGTTGCGAGGATCTCGTCATCGTGCACACCGCCGATGCGACGCTCGTCTGTCCGCGCGACCAGGCCGAGCGCGTCAAGGAGCTCGTCGAGCGCCTTCCGGAGCAGTGGAGGTAGCCGTGCGTTACCTCGCGATCGATCTCGGTGACAAGCGGACGGGTTTCGCCGCAGGCGACGATGTCGTCGGGCTCGTGCAGCCGCTCTTCGTGGCCGAGGCGGGCACGCAGGCGCTGCAGCTGAAGGCGGCGATGAAGGCGATCGACGAGTACGGTCCCGACCGCATCGTCCTCGGGCTTCCCTACAACATGGATGGAACCGAGGGCCCGCGTGCGAAGCTCGTGCGCGCGTTCGCGGAGGAGCTCGGGCGGCGCCTGCGCGAGGAGTACGGCGCGCACACGCGCATGAAGGTCGAGTTCCACGACGAACGGCTGTCGAGCTTCGCCGCCGAGGAACGGCTGAAGCGGACGGGGCGCACCCACGGCGAGAAGAAGGCGCTGCGCGACGCGCTCGCGGCGTGCGCGATCCTCGAGGACTTCCTCGCGGTGCAGCGGGGAACGGAAGACGATGCGGGAGATGATGAGGCAGACGACGCCGGAGACGCGTCGTGAGCGCGTCGCTGCGGCTCACCGACGAGCAGCGCGCGGTGATCGAGGCCCCCGACGACGCGCACCTGACCGTGCTCGCCGTGGCGGGAAGCGGCAAGACGACGACGATGGTGCATCGGCTCGCCGAACTCGCACGGCGCGGGACGGCGCCGGGCGCGATGCGCGCGGTGATGTTCAACAAGGCGGCGCAGCGCGCGTTCGAGTCGCGCCTCGGTGCAACGGGCATCGATACCGGGCAGCTGAAGGTGCAGACCTGGCATGCGCTCGGCTACGGGATCGTGCGGCATCTCGAGCGTGTCGGCGTGGTACCGCGCATGCCGCTCGTGACCGAGGGCGGCGAGATCCTCCGCATCGTCGGCGACTGCATCCGCGAGGAGTTCGCCGATCGCGGCGAGCGGCCCGACGACGACGACGGCCGCGACGCGGAGACCTGCCTCGAGGCGATCCGCGAGTGGAAGTCGATGCTGGTGCCGCCGGCGCGCGCGGGCCATGCGACCGACGAGTTCCTCGCCGCGGTGTACGCGCGCTTCGAGAAGCGGCGCGCGGCGCAAGGGCTTCGCACCTTCGACGACCTGATCGTCGATGCCGTGCACGCGCTCGATGCCGCGCCCGACCGCCACGGCCTCGCCGACCGCTTCGAGCATCTCGTGGTCGACGAGTTCCAGGATGTCGACCACGCGCAGTTCCGCCTGCTCGAGCTCCTCGCGGGCGCACGGGCGCGCGTGACGGTCGTCGGCGACGACGACCAGACGATCCACGAGTGGCGCGGTGCGCGCAGTGCGTTCATCCGCGGCGCGTTCGCCGAACGCGTCCGCACGCACCCGCATCTCTCGTTCACACTGTCGACGAGTTTCCGCTTCGGCCCCGGACTCGCGGCCGCGGCCGAGCGCGCGATCGCCTCCGGCCAGGCCCGCGTACCGAAGCGCATCGTGGCGGCGGACGATGAACAGGATTCGCGGCTCGTGGTCGTCACCGAGTCGGGCGATGCGCCTGCGGCGCTCGACCCGCTGGTCGAGAGGCTGAAGTCGCTGCTCGACGGCGGCACGCCTGCGTCGGACATCGTGGTGCTCGGGCGGTCGTGGGCGCAACTCCTCGCCATGGAGTGGCGGATGCTCGCGGCGGAGATCCCCTTCGCGATGGACGAGCACGCGGCGTTCGCCAACGATCCTTCGCTCTCCCTGCTGCTGGCCTACCTCGAGCTCGCGCGCAGGTTCCGGACCCCGATCGACGACGCCATCGCGCGCGCCGCGATGCGCACGGTGAACCGTCCCTTCCGCGGCGTGTCGCGCCAGGGCATGGAGCGCCTGCTGCGCGATGCGCAGCGCAGCGGCCTCGCGTTCGCCGACCTCTGCTTCGAGGACGACCTGCACAGGATCGCCGGCTTCCACGGCGGCGCGCGCAACGAGCTGAAGCAGCTCGGCACCACGCTGCTCAAGGCCATGCGGCGTGATGCGGGCGAGACCGGTGCGGCCGATGCGATCCGACTGCTGCGCTCGGAGATCGATCTCGAGGACGCGCTCTCCGCGCAGCGGAGCGCCGCGAGCGTGGCGGAGTGCATGCGCGCGTTCGAGGTGCTCGAGGACTTCGCGCGCAGCCGCCGCTGCCGACTCGCCGACCTCGAGACCGAGCTTGCGCAGGTCGATCCCACGCAGGGCGAGCCGCGCGAGCGCTGCGTGCGCGTCACGACGATCCACCGCGTCAAGGGCCTCGAGTGGGACTTCGTGTTCATGCCCGAGTGCGACGAGGGCTGGATGCCGCTCCCGGGCGACGAGGAGTCGGGCTGCTTCGACAAGGGCTCGAAGGACGCGACGCTCGGGCGGAGCCCCGCGGTCGAGAGCGAGCGGCGACTCTTCTACGTGGGCATCACGCGCGCGCGCACCGAGTGCATCGTGAGCTGCGGCAACGAGGAGGAGCGATCGCGGTTCCTGCGGGATGCGCTGGCGAAGCCCGAGAAGGCGGCTGCCAGACTGCTTCGCACGCGAAGGTGATACCCGCGCGCGCTCCGCTCACACCGGCCAACGCGCGGCGTCGGCGTCGAGATACCAGCGGAACTCGCCACCGATCGGCGCGACGCCCTTGATCGGGATCTCGCGCGGCGTGTCGATGCCGTTGGCGATGCGGTGCAGCATCGACGCCTTCCTCGCGCCGAGCACGAGCGCGCCGATGAAGCGCGCCGAGTTGATGAGCGTGTAGGTCATGGTCACGCGGTCGGGCGGCGTGACGGCCGGTCCGCGGTTGAAGCACGCGAGACGGTCGTGCGCATGGAGCGCATCCGAGTGCGGGAACAGGCTCGCGGTGTGACCGTCGTCGCCCATCCCGAGCAGCACGAAGTCGAGGCGGTCGTGCCCCTTCTCGCGCCAGCCGAGCACCTCGCGCAGATCGGCCTCGTAGCGCACATCGGCGTCCGGTTCGTAGGCATGGATCGGATGTACCTGCGAACGCGGGATGTCCGAGTGGCCGACGAGAAGCTCGCCGATCTGGCGGAAGTTCGACTTCTCGTGGTCGAACGGCACGCACCGCTCGTCGACGATCCAGAGATGCGTGCGGCGCCACGGCATCTCGCGGTACGTGGGGTCGATCATCATGCGCTCGTAGAGCGGCAGCGGCGTCGACCCGCCGGAGAGCGCGAGGTGGAAATCACCGAACGCGCGGACGCACGCCTTCGCCTGGCTGACGATGTCCATGCCGATCGCATCGAGCGCGCGATCCGCGTCCTCGCTCAGGACGACCTGCCCCGGCAGCCTGGGCGCCTCGGGGATGTCGTCGATGATGTCGTAGGTATCTCCGTCCGACATGCGGACAGCGTACACGACCGCGCGGATGCAGGGTGCATCCTGCACGACCGCCTGCGCGGACAACGCAACCGCCTACGCCTCGTTGCGCCACGCGCGGCCGTCGCGCGCGAGGAGTTCGTCGGCCGATGCGGGGCCCCACGAGCCGCACGCGTAGTTCGCGTGGATCCCGCGGCGCGCGGCCTCGCTGCGCGCGTCGAGGTAGGGCATCACGGCGCCCCACGCGTCCTCGACCTCGACGCGGTGCTTGAAGAGCGTCTGGTCGCCGCGCATCGCGTCGACGATGAGCGGTCCGTACGCCTCGACCGGCTCGGCCTTGAAGTGGTCGGCGTAGT
>JBEAQW010000299.1:0-2876 GCA_041163725.1 Planctomycetota bacterium | reverse complement strand
ATCAACCGGCCCGCGCGGATCCATCCACGCGAGCCGGGACGGACATTGCGTCAGGGGGTGATCGGCCCCCCGCGCAAGTTGGCCCGAGGGAGGCGCACCGCGCCTCCCTCGGTGCATTTTTCGGCGGTTTCAGCGCGGCTTCCGCGCAATGGTGCCCTACTTCGACGCCGGCGCCGCGGGGGTTGCCGCGTCCGCCGGCGCAGGATCCTCCACGCGCCCAGGCTTGCGGCGCCCGGGACCGTCGCGCTTCACGAGCGCATCGCCGAGATCGGCGCGCGCCGCCTCGACATGCTTCATGATCGCCGCCATCACCTCGGGGTGCTCGGCGCTCACATCGCGCGACTCGGTGGGATCCGCCTCGAGATCGAAGAGCTCGAGCGGAACCTCCTTCTGCACATACGGCGTCTCGCCGCCGTCGACGCCGCCGGGCTTTCCGTCGAGCGTGCGCGACTTGCGCGGCAGGCTCAGCTTCCACTTTCCCATGCGAACGGCCTCGAGATGGTTCGTGTGGTAGTAGAACCAGAACGCCTCGTGCGTCGGCTTCGCATCCGCGGCGCAGCTCCACACGCCGCGCGCGTCGCGACCATCGATCGGCCGGTCCGCCGCGGGCGCGGGCGCGCCGACGATCGCGGCCATCGTCGCGAAGAGGTCGATCGACATCCACGGCACATCGCTCACCGCGCCCGCGGGCACATGTCCCGGCCACCGCACGAAGCACGGTTCGCGCACGCCGCCCTCGAACGAAGTGCCCTTCCCCTCCCGCAGGCCCGCGGTGCTGCCGGCGTCGGTTCCGAACGAAAGCCACGGGCCGTTGTCGCTCGTGAACATCACGATCGTGTTCTTCGCGAGGCCCGTCTCGTCGAGCGCCTTCATGATCTCGCCGACCGACCAGTCGATCTCACGCATCACCGCACCGTAGAGTTCGCGCCGCACCGCCGGCTGGAAGTCCGGCCCCGCCGCGATCGGCGCGTGCGGCTGCGGATGCGGCAGGTACGCGAAGAACGGCTTGCCCGCCTCCGCGTTCGCGCGGATGAACGAGACCACGCGGCGCGTGAGCTTTCCAGTGAGCAGCCCCTGGTCGTCGAGCGTGCGGACATACTCGGAGACCTCGGTGCCGTCGTAGAGCGGAAGCTCGGGAAAGTCCCTGCGGTTGAAGCGGTTCGGCCACATGTCGTTCGAGTACGGGATGCCGTAGAACTCGTCGAAACCGTGGAGCGTCGGATTGAACGGCGGGAGATGCCCGAGGTGCCACTTGCCCGCGATGAGCGTGGCGTAGCCCTTCTCGCGCAGCATCTCGGCGAGCGTGCGCTCCTCGCTCGCGATGCCGATCTTCGAGTCGGGAAAGAGCGCGCCGTGGATGCCAACCCGATTCGGATAGCACCCCGTCAGGAGCGCCGCCCGCGACGCGCTGCACACGGCCTGCGCGCTGTAGTAGTGGCGAAAGGTCGCGCCCTCGCGCGCGAGCCGCGCGAGGTTCGGCATCGCCGCGGTGTACGGCGGCGCATCGTGACCCGGGACGGCGAATCCGGGTGCATCGCCCCAGCCCATGTCGTCGCAGTAGACGACGACGAGGTTCGGCCGTTCGTCGGACGCAGCGAGTTGCGGACCAACCAGGGCGGCGGCGACAAGGGCGAACGCAGGAATCCATGATGGAAGTCGTGCCATTTCCCGCACCTTACCCCGACATCGCCTTGCCCCGCTGCGCCCTTCGCGGATACTGCGGGCATGCAGTCCGGTGAAGGCGCCTCCCGAGCGACTCCCCTGCGCGGTCCCCGCGCGGGCGCCTTCGCGCTCTCCTCGGCACTCTCCTCGTCGGTTCTGCTCGCGGGGGTGCTCGTGCTCATGGCCTCCGGAACGCCCGCTCCGATCGGCGGCGATGGCACGGTTGACGGCGCGGTCGACGGTGCTCCGGCCGGCGAGCCCCGCGCCGAACTGCCGCCCGCGCCCCGCCCGCTCCCCGAGAAGACCGCGCGCTTCGCCTCCTGGTGGGCCTATCAGCCGATCGATGATCCGATGCCGCCGCGCGTCCGCGATGCGGATTGGCCGCGCAACGAGATCGACGCCTTCATCCTCGCGCGGCTTGAGCAGGAAGGCATGTCGCCCTCCCCCGAGGCCGATCCGCGCACCCTTCTCCGACGCGCCTACCTCGACCTGATCGGCGTTCCGCCGAGCATCGCGGAGATCGATGCGTTCCTCGCCGATCCAAGCCCCGATGCCTACGAGCGCCGCATCGAGCAGCTGCTTGCCTCGCCCATGTACGGCGAGCGCTGGGGCCGTCACTGGCTCGATGTCGCGCGCTACGCCGACTCGAACGGCGTCGACGAGAACATCGCCTACGCGAACGCCTTCCGATACCGCGACTATGTCGTCGACGCGTTCAACCGCGACACGCCGTTCGACGAGTTCATCGCGGAGCAGCTCGCGGGCGACCTCCTCGGCGAGCCCGAGCAGCCGACCGCCGAGGACGACGCGCGCACGCGGCGGCGCCTCGCGGCACTCGGTTTCCTCGCGCTCGGCCCGAAGATGCTCGCCGAGCCCGACAAGGAGAAGGAACGGGTCGATGTCGTCGACGAGCAGATCGACATCGTGACCAAGGCGTTCCTCGGGCAGACGATCGCGTGCGCGCGCTGCCACGACCACAAGTTCGATCCCGTCTCCGACGCCGACTACTTCGCGCTCTCGGGCGTGTTCCGCAGCGTCTCGACCTTCGACAACATCGCGACCGTCGGCCGCGTGGCGCAGCGGCCGATGGCGACCGCGGCCGAGGTGCGCCGCGTCGAGCAGTGGAACGCGAAGGCGAAGGAACTCGACGAGGCGCGCAACGCCGCACAGCGCGAGCGGGAGCGCGTCGAACGCGCGCAGAACATCGCGCGCTG
>JBEAQW010000298.1:0-2714 GCA_041163725.1 Planctomycetota bacterium | reverse complement strand
AGCTGGCGTATCTCACGCTGTTCGGCTCGCTCGTGCGGGGTGCCGGCGAGCTCTACGCGCTCAATCGCGAGGAGGCGGAGTACGCCGCGCGCCGGTTCGGGCGTCCGTCCTCCGTGCTCGCCAACGGCATCGCAGGCGAGGACTACTACGCGCAGGAGAGAGGGATATTCCGCGCGATGTTCCCGCAACTCGGTGCGAAGCGGTTCATCCTGTTCGTCGGCCGTCTCCATCCCATCAAGGGAATCGACAAGTTGATGCGCAGCTATGCGCTCGCGCGGCGGCAGGGACTTGATCTCGATCTTGTCCTCGTCGGGCCAGACGACGGCGAGCGGCCGGCGCTCGAATCGCTCGCCCATGAATTGGATATCGCCGGGAATGTGCATTTCACCGGTGGGTTGTTCGGTCCCGAAAAGAGAGATGCCTTCGCAGCCTGCTCGATCTTCGCGCATCGCCCTCGATTCGAAGGCTTCGGAATCACGGTCGTAGAGGCGCTTGCTTCATCTCGGCCGGTTGTGACGACGCGCGAATGCAAGCTCGATGGCGCCGAAGAGGCCGGAGCCCTGCGAATGGCGGCGGATACGGATGAAGCGTTCGCGGAAGCGCTGCTGGAGACGACCCGTTCGGCGGACGGCGGATCGTCGCTCGGAGCGATGGGGCGACAGTGGATCGAGGAACACCTCACATGGGAGTCCCTGGTTCGCCGAGTCGAAGACTCGTACACACGCGTTTGCAGTGAAAGGCGGATTGAGCGGTGAAAACATATCGCGCGGAGATCGACGGGCTGAGGGCGCTCGCGGTGATTCCCGTAGTGCTGTTCCACGCAGGCTTCGGTCTCTTCGCGGGAGGCTACGTCGGAGTCGATGTGTTCTTCGTCATCAGCGGCTACCTCATCGCCTCGATCATCGTTTCGGAGATGCGCGAGGGAAGGTTCTCCTTCGTGAGATTCTTCGAGCGTCGAGCCCGGCGCATCATTCCCGCACTCTATGCGGTCCTGATCGCGACGCTTCCGCTCGGGTGGTTCTTCATGCTGCCCGACAACTTCGAGAATCTCGGCCAAGGCGTCGTCGCGACGGTTGGTGTGTCGAACAACATTCTGCTCTTACTGACCTCGGGCTACTGGGACCTCGCGAATGAATACAAGCCCCTCCTGCACACATGGAGCCTTGGAGTCGAGGAGCAGTTCTACTTCGTGTTCCCGTTGGTCTTGCTCTGGCTCGTACCACGCGGTCGCCGCACGACGCTGATCGTGTTCGCGATCGCCGCGGTCGCTAGCCTCGTCGCGGCACAGTGGTTCGTGATGCACGAGCCGCTGGCGGCGTTCTTTCTGCTGCCAATGCGCGCCTGGGAGCTTCTGATGGGGGCCATGTTCGCAGTGATGTGCAGGAGCGACCGCGGGCACGCACTGCGGCTCGGTGGTGCCGGAGGGGCACTCGCGTGGCTTGGGCTGGCGCTCATCCTGGCGCCTGTGGTGCTGTACGACTCGACGACGCCGTTTCCGGGACTCGCTGCGCTTCCACCGACCCTCGGAACCCTCCTCGTGATCATGTTCGCCTCGGATACCAACGCGGTCGGCCGACTCCTGTCCCGGCGCGTCCTCGTCGCGATCGGGCTCGGAAGCTACAGCGCCTACCTCTGGCATCAGCCGATTTTCGCGTTCCTGCGACTTCTTTCCCCGGAGCATCCGTCGGTTCCGGCGGTCGTCCTCGCGATCCTCGCGACCGCCGTGCTGTCATACGCGAGTTGGCGGTTCATCGAGCAGCCCTTCCGATCGCGGGAGAAGTTTTCGCGCGCGGCGGTGTTCGCGCTGACCATTTCCGTCGGCGGTTTGCTCGCCGGCGCCGGATTTGTTGTTGATCGAAACAGCGGGTTTCCCGAGCGGCTGCCGTACATCGCCTCTGCCGCCGAGGGCGGCGGAAGGGTGGCACGTCGGGCCTACATCGACCGCGCCTACGCACTTCGGTCCGAGCGCTTCTCGGAGAGCGACGCACGCAAGGTGCTGCTGCTCGGAAACAGCTTCGCACGCGATTTCTTGAACATGGTCACGGAATGCGGATACATGAAGTCCTCGGAGATCTCGTACGAGCCGATCACCGAAATCGAGATGTTCTCATGTGTTCGCGACATGCAGCGGTTCCCGGAAAGCCTTCGCGAACGGCTTCGCACCTGCGACGTCCTGATTCTGGTGATGCCGATCTTCGACCCGGTCTGTATGGCCGAGGACATCGCCTGGCTGCGTGAGCAGGGCGTGCCGCAGGTGATCGTGATCGGAACCAAGAACTTTGGAGCGAATCCCAACTCGATCCTCGGCATGTCCCGCGAGGCCGCGCTCTCGTACCGGGCCCGCGTGCTGCCCGAGGTCATGGATGCAAACCGCGTGGCGCGCGAACTGGTTCCGGAGGATTGCTTCGTCGACCTCCTGGCCATGGTCGCGGGCGATGATGGTCGCGTTCCCCTGCTCGATGGCTCGGGAAAACTGTTGTCGGAGGACGGTGGGCACCTCACGCTGGCGGGAGCGCGCTTCGTCGGCGACCGTCTCTTCTCGCATCCAGTGCTGGTGCCGCTGCGAGACTGAGGATCTGCGGGGCCTGGCGACGGAGTCCGGCGATCGTCGGTCCAAGCGGGTTGACTTGACCCCGCGATCGCGACCGCGAGCCAACTTCCGAGCGGAGATCTGTTCGGTGAAGTTCATGCCGCACCAATAAATCCTGGAACCG
>JBEAQW010000297.1:0-2682 GCA_041163725.1 Planctomycetota bacterium | reverse complement strand
CGCCCGGAGCGAGCGGCTCGCCGAAGCCGAAGCCGTCGCCGTCCGCATCGGCGTAGAAGACCTGGCCGTAGTCGATGACGCCGTCGCCGTTGCAGTCCGCGGACCACTCGAAGATCGCGTACGCGACCTGCCGTGAAGCGATATCGTCGAACCACACGAGTTGTGTGCCACAGATGCGTGCGAAGAGGCGATCGGCGCCGCTGTTGTCGTCGGGCTGCAGCTGCGTGGGGGAGCAGATGCCGACATCCCACTTCGAGAAGACCCAAGGCGTCGCATCGAACCACCGCCAGCCGCCATTGGGCTCGCTGTATCCCGGCGCGCTCGGATCCTGGTAGCCGCCGAGCGCCATCTCGGAGCCGATCGGGAGCTCCGCGAGCACACGCGCCTGCACGAAGTTGCTCTCGGCGAGCCCTCCGAAGCTCACGAGTTCCGCGCCCTGTGCCTGCGCAAGCGCGCGCGCCTCGTCACGGGTACCGAAGTCGATGCCCACGACCTGATACCAGTGGCCGTTGCCTCCGGCGCTCGCCGGCCATTCGAACGGATCACCTGCCGACGCGGTGCCTGCGCACAGCGAGACCGCGACCGGAGCGAACAGCGACAACGCGACGGATCTCACCGAACTTCGGCCATGCATCACCAGTCTCCTTGTGCAAACAGCGGGGATAGCGAGGTTTCTCGCAGTACTCATCATGCGGCATGCAGTCCGCGCCGGTACCCGCTTCTGTCAGATGAAACCCGATTTCGCGCTATCGGACGGTGAACTTCGTGCAATGCAAATGACGAAATCACGCGGCGTCGGGCCCATGGAGAAGAGCGGAAGATCCTCTCCTGCAGGCCTTTCCGACGCGATCCGCCACTCGACAGAACAACACCGGCCGCCTTTCGGCGGCCGGTGCATGCATGCATGGAATCGGTCGTGGATCAGTAGTCGTCGCCACCGCCTGCGCCGGCGGGAGCCTTCTCCTTCTTCTCCTTGACCTCGGTGATCGCGCAGTCGGTCGTGAGCAGCAGGCCGGCGATGCTGGCGGCGTTCTGCAGCGCGACGCGCTCCACCTTCGTCGGCACGATGATGCCCGACTTCACGAGATCCTCGTACTTCTGCGTGGCCGCGTTGAAGCCGAAGTTCGTGTCGGTCGACTCCTCGATCTTCTGCGCGACGACCGAACCGTCGATGCCGCCGTTCGCGGCGATCTGCTTGGTCGGCGCGGCGAGCGCGCGGAACACGATGTCGACGCCCACGGCCTCGTCATCGGAGAGTCCCTTCTTGAGCTTCTCGAGCACGCGGCGCGCGCGGATGACGCTGGTGCCGCCACCCGGGAGGATGCCCTCCTCGACGGCGGCGCGGCAGGCGTGCAGCGCGTCCTCGACGCGGGCCTTCTTCTCCTTCATCTCGACCTCGGTCGCGGCGCCGACATTGATCTGCGCGACGCCACCGGCGAGCTTCGCGAGGCGCTCCTGGAGCTTCTCGCGGTCGTAGTCGCTGGTCGTGATCTCGATCTGCGCCTTGAGGAGCTCGATGCGGGCCTGGATGTCCTTGGTCTTGCCGGCGCCCTCGACGATCGTGGTCTCCTCCTTGGCGACGACGATCTTCTTGGCGCGGCCGAGCTCACCGACGCTGACGCCGTCGAGCTTGATGCCGAGCTCCTCCATGATCGCGGTGCCGCCGACGACGACCGCGAGGTCCTGGAGCAGTTCCTTGCGACGCTCGCCGAAGCCCGGCGCCTTGACGGCGCAGACCTTGAGCACGCCGCGGAGCTTGTTCACGACGAGGGTCGCGAGCGCCTCACCGTCGACATCCTCGGCGATGATGAGCAGGCTCTTGCCGCTCTCGGCGATCTTGCCGAGCACGGGAAGGAGGTCCTTCGCGGTCGAGATCTTCTTCTCGAAGAGCAGGACATAGCAGTCCTCGAGCACGCACTCCATCTTCGACGGATCGGTGACGAAGTGCGGGCTGAGGTAGCCCTTGTCGAACTGCATGCCCTCGAGGAGCGCGACATGGGTGTCGAGGCTCTTGCCTTCCTCGACGGTGATCACGCCGTCCTTGCCGACCTTGTCCATCGCCTCGGCGATGATCTCGCCGATCTCGGTGTCCTGGTTGGCCGAGCACGCGCCGACCTGCGAGATCTCCTTCGAGCCGGAGACCTTCTTCGACATGCGGTGCAGCTCGTCGATGATCGCGGCGACGGCCTTGTCGATGCCGCGCTTCACCGAGTTCGCGTTCGCGCCCGCGGTGATGTTGCGGAGACCCTCCTGGTAGATGGCCTCGGCGTAGACGGTCGCGGTGGTGGTGCCGTCGCCGGCGTCCTTCGACGCCTTCGACGCGACTTCCTTCACCATCTGCGCGCCCATGTTCTCGTAGGGATCCTCGAGCTCGATCTCCTTGGCGACGGTGACGCCGTCCTTGGTGACGGTCGGTGCGCCGAACGCCTTCTCGAGGACGACCACGCGGCCCGACGGACCGAGGGTGACCTTGACGGCGCGGGCGAGCTTCTGCACGCCGCGGAGGATCCGCTCGCGTGCGTCGTTGTCGTATGCGATCTGCTTGGCTGCCATGTGTGTGCTTCTTTCGTGATGCGCCTTGGCGCGTTGGATTGCCTTGAACTACCTGAAGGCCGCGAGCCCGCGGCCGGCCTCAGCCGATCTCGATCCAGGCCACCCGCTCGGCGTCCACGATGTAGACAT
>JBEAQW010000296.1:0-5178 GCA_041163725.1 Planctomycetota bacterium | reverse complement strand
GACGAAAGCGGATGGTCAGTGCGTCGAGCAGGCAGGCCGCCCGACGGTGCACTTGATCACCAGTCGTCGTGTCCGCGCTCGCGACGGGTCTCGCGCTCGCGATCACGGTCGTGACCGCCACGGCCACCGCCGAAATCGCCACGGCCGCCGCCGCCGCCACCGCCACCGAATCCGCCACGGCCGCCGCCGCCGCCACCGAATCCGCCGCGACCACCGCCGCCGCCGAATCCGCCACGGCCACCGCCGCCACCACCACCACCACCGAAGCCTCCGCCCGGACGCGGGGCGCGGGGCTGCGCCTCGTTGACCACGAGAGCGCGGCCCTCAAAGTCCTTGCCGTTCAGACCCTCGATGGCTGCCTGGCCTGCTTCCTTCGATCCCATGGTGACGAATCCGAATCCGCGGGATCGGCCCGTTTCGCGGTCAGTTCCGATGAAGACATCCAACACTTCCCCGTGAGCAGAAAAGATCTCTCGAAGGCCGTCTGGCGTCGTGCGATAGTTGAGGTTTCCGACAAAGAGCTTGAACATGTCTGGCCTCCAGGCCAGTTCGCGCCACTTCACGCGCATGCGTCATAGTGGCAAAGGAGAATCTCGACGCGCAGGGGACTGACGGTCAGTGGTGCGGTCAACCGAGCAGCATACAGGCTTTTGCGGATTTCAAGTGGGTCCTGCTACGATTCTCAGATTTGGATCCGCCCGGCGAGCGACAAGCCCGAGGGAGGCCGCGGTGCGGGGGGCACGGTGGATCAGCCGATAAGCGGTTCGAGCAGGATGGCGCGATGAACCAGGGTGAGTCAACTTCCAGTGTGCGGCCGACGGACGCCTTCAAGGCCCTTGGTGTGCCTGCGCGCTTTGATCTCGATGGTCGCCACCTTCGTCAGGCGCTCGCGCAGCGGTTGGCGCGGTCTCACCCGGATGCTTCGGGAGATTCCAGCGCAAGTATCGACTTGAACGGGGCTTATCGTCAGATCGCGGACCCGCTCGGGCGGGCCGAGGAGCTCCTTCGGGTGTTCGCGGCGCCCGAGGTTGATCGCAAGGCGCTTCCGCCAGGGTTCCTGTTGGAAATGATGGAGCTTCGAGAGCGGGCTGATGCTGCCGCTGGGGATGCTGCCGCACTCCGAGGGCTTCGCGTCGAGGCTGAGGCGATGAGGTCGGATGCTCTGGAGCGAATCCGCACGGCGTTTGCGTCCGTTACGGGGGAGCGAATCACGGCGGAGGCCGCCGCGGAGGTCGCGTGTGGGATAAATGTCGTGCGATCGTTCGACCGAATGCTCGAACAGTTGGACCGTGAGGGAGGGGCGCTCGGGTGATGCTTCCTTCGCCGACAGGCGATGCAGTCGACCCCGGCCTGCTTCCCGAGCTCGCGACGCTCGACCTCGTGCTTGTCGCGTCCCTCGTGCCGCTCCTTGCGGCGATGGCGTTCTTCTCCTTCGTCGAGACGACCTACTTCGCGCTCACCCCCGCGGAGCGGCTCGGCCTGCGGCGGATGCATGCGCAGGCCGCTCTACGGGTGGATGCGCTGCTTGCGAGTCCGCGTGTCCTTCTCGTCAGCACGATGCTCGGATCGCTGATGGTGAGCACGGCGTATCTGGTCGTGAGTTCGGTCCTCGTCACGCGCTTTGAGCACAACCTGCTGTTCTCCGTGGGGCTCGCGGTGCTCTCGCTGTTCGGAATGGTCCTCTCGGCCGAGGTGCTCCCCAAGCTCGTCGGCAACGCCGACCGCGTGCGCTCCGCGCGGATCGCGGTGCGGCCGACGGCGCTGTTCTGCGTGCTGATGGCTCCAGTCGCGCGGGCGATCGACCGTTTCGTCTTGTCGCCGTTCTCACGGCTCACGGCCGGCGGCGAGCTGAGCCGGGTCGTCGACGCCGCGGAACTCGCGGCGCTGCTCGAGCATTCCGCGCGGGAGGGATCGATCGACATGCGTGAGCGTGAGGCGCTGGAGGGCGTCATGCGTCTTCGGAGGCTCCGCGTGCGCGATGTGATGACGCCACGGGTCGACATGGCGTTCGCATCCGTCGACTCCGACGACGAGGAGATCCTCGGCGCGGCGACGGGCGCGCGTCTGACGCACCTTCCCATCGTCGGGAGCGATGTCGACGACGTGCGCGGGATCCTGCAGCTCAAGCGATACCTGCTCTCTTCGCCGCGCCCGCCGCGGGACGAGTGCATCGAGCCTGCGCGCTTCGTTCCCGAACTGGCGTCGCTCGAACAGCTGCTCGAGCACTTCCGTCGGACGGGGTCGAAGCTTGCGATCGCAGTCGACGAGTACGGCGGAACCGCCGGCATCGTGGCGCTCGAGGACTGCGTCGAGGAGATCGTCGGCGACATCGCGGACATCGGGGAACAGACGGTCGATGCGCCGACCGAGGTTGCGGAGGGTGTCTGGCGCGTGAGCGGCGAGATGAGCGTCGCACGCTGGACCGATCTCTTCGGTGCGCGCGAGGTCTCGCCGCGATCGAGCACCGTCGCGGGTGTCGTCCTGCAGAGGCTGTCGCGGCTCGCCAAGGTGGGCGACCGCGTCCGCATCTCGAACCTCGAGATGACCGTGGAGTCGGTGGATGGGGCGCGCATTCGAAGCGTCATCGTCGCGCTCGTAGACCGGAGGCGGCCATGAGCGGCGAGTTGATCACCGGGGAGATCGTCGCATTCGCGTCGATCGCGCTGGCAGGGCTCGGAGCAGCGGGGCTTCTCGCCGGACTCGAGACCGGCATGTACTCGATTTCGCAGGTCCGGCTGTCGATCCGCGCCGCGCGCGGTGATCGCGCCGCGCGGAGGCTTGAGCGCGAGTACGCGCATCCGGGCCGGATGCTCTCGACGCTGCTCGTCGGGAACGCGCTCGCGGGCTGGACGGCGAGCTTCGGTGTCTCGCAGATCCTCGACGGCATGGGATTCGGTGCGGTCGAGGCGGTGCTCATCGATCTGGCGGTGCTTGTGCCGCTGGTCTTCCTCTTCGGGGAGGTGCTGCCGAAGGATCTCTTCCGCGTGCACGCCGACCGCTGGATGCCTCATTTCGCGGGGTTGCTACGGGTGCTGCGCATCGTGTTGACCGTGACCGCCGTGGTCCCCGTCGTGACGGCGCTCGGCCGCGGCGCCGCGAGGTTGTTCGGCGGGCGATCGCAGGATGAGAGGCGCGAGGCGCGCGCGCGTGTGTCGGCGCTTCTGGCCGAAGGTGCGGGCGTCGATGGACTCAGTGAGATCCAACTCGGCTTCTCCGATCGGGTCCTGACCATGCGCGGCGTGCAGGTTCGGCAGGAGATGCGACCGTGGCGCAGCGTCGCCAGCATCCTCGAGTCGGCGACGCCGACGGAACGGGCGAGAAAGTTCATCTCCTCCGGAGCCAGTCGGCTGCCCGTCGTGAACGCGAAGGGGGCGGTCGTCGGCGTCGTCGCCGCGGTCGATCACTTCGCGCAGCCACGGCGGGCAACGGGCGAGATCACAAGGCAGGTGCTGCTCATCGAGCCCGAGATCAGTGCGCTCGAGGCGATCGGGCGCATGCGCCGTGCGCGCTCGAAGATCGCGATCGTGGGCACGCGGCTCGATCGACCGCTTGGAATCGTGACCATCAAGGACATCGTCGAGCCGCTCGTGGGCGACCTCGCCGTCTGGTAGCGGCGCGGGGGGCCGGCGGCCACAGCGGTAACCTGAAGCGGACCTCCCTTCGAACGGAGAGGGGTTTGCAGCCGACCCGAGGCGGCGCTACACTCCCGAACTCGCCCGAGAGGGCGTTGTAGGGCTAGTAGCTCAGCTGGCTAGAGCACACCCCTGATAAGGGTGAGGTCGAAGGTTCGAGTCCTTTCTGGCCCATGTCGCGCAGCCGCCGGATCCGGCGGCTGCGTCGCTTTTTGCCTCGTGGCGGAGCCGATCCCGTGCGCGGGCGCGGCTATCATCGCCCCCTTTCTCGCGAACCCGCGGGAGAGCATCCATCACGCCGAATAACGGAGCCAACGATTCATGCGTCGCGCGAAGATCTCGATCATCGGAGCAGGCAACACCGGAGCCGCCTGCGCTGTCTGGGCCGCCTCGAGGGAACTCGGGGACATCGTCCTCATCGACATCAATGACGGCGTCGCGAAGGGCAAGGCGCTCGACCTCTACGAGAGCGCGCCGATCGAAGGCTTCGACTGCAACATCTCGGGCGGCAGCGACTACGCGCTCATCAAGGACAGCGACATCGTCGTCATCACCGCCGGCCTGCCGCGCAAGCCGGGCATGAGCCGCGACGACCTGATCGTGACGAACATGGGCATCGTCTCGAGCGTGGCCGAGAAGGTCGCGGAGTTCGCGCCCAACTCGATCATCATCGTCCTGTCGAACCCGCTCGATGCGATGGTGTACACCGCGTGGAAGGCGTCCGGCTTCCCGGCGCACCGCGTGCTCGGTCAGGCGGGCTGCCTCGATGTGGCGCGCTTCCGCGCGTTCCTGTCGATGGAGCTCGGCTGCTCGATCGAGGACATCCAGGCGCTGCTTCTCGGCGGCCACGGCGACGACATGGTTCCGCTGCCGCGGTTCACGAGCGTCCACGGCATTCCGATCGACCAGCTCCTCTCGAAGGAGGTCATCGACAAGTGCGTGCAGCGCGCGAAGGTCGGCGGCGGCGAGATCGTGCAGCTCATGGGCACTTCCGCGTACTACGCGCCGGCGTCGGGCGTCATCCAGATGGCCGAGGCGATCATCAAGGACAAGAAGCGGATCCTGCCGTGCGCCGCGTACTGCGAGGACGCGTTCGGCGTCGCGCCGGGCGCGAAGGGTGCCGGCTACTTCGTGGGCGTTCCGTGCGTGCTCGGCAAGGGCGGCATGGAGAAGATCGTCGAGATCAAGATGAACGCCGACGAGCAGGCGCTCTTCAACGAGAGCGCGCAGCATGTGAAGGACCTCGTGAAGGTGGTGAAGGACCTCGCCGCGAAGCCGAACGAGCAGGGGCAGCCGAGCTTCCCGAAGCTGGTGTGACATGGATTGTCGCAGGGCCCGCCGTCCGGGGCGTAGCCTCGGGCGGCGGGTCCTGTCTCTTTTTGGGTCTTCGTTGCAGATTCGGCCGGCGAGGGGCACAATGTCGCCTGAAGGAGGGGAGGAGGCTCCGTGCCCATGAACCCCGACGACCAGCCCACCGAGGACCTGAAGCCATCCGCCGGCGGATCGGGTGGCACGACCGGACCATTCGCGCGCGCCCTCGCTGGCG